>JAGRPD010000182.1 GCA_020439875.1 Verrucomicrobiales bacterium | reverse complement strand
CCGGCGACTCCGATGCAGATCGTTGCCGTTAGGATGATGAAGGTTCGAAGAAGGATCATGCGCGGGAAGGGCGACGTGTGAGAAGAAAAATCCAGGCAGCGGCGAGCAGCGTGAGACGGCTGGGCTCTGGGGCCACGAGGAGGTTGTCCATGGCAAAGTAGGCGGGTGTGTTCAGGCCGAAGACGCCGTTGTCCGAGCCGAGAAACGAAAAGTCGATGCGGGAGATATCGTTGCCGAAGGATGTTAGATCGACCGTCTCCCACGTGCTGAGCACGTAGTCCAGGGAGTCGTCCGTGAAGCGATAATCGGCTAGATAGACATCGAGCTGGCCGATCCACGAGCTGGAGGAATCATACGCATCCAATCGGAGCAGGAGGTAATCGGGATCGGAGCCGGAGGTGCCACCGAATTTTTTGGAGAATCCCGATCCTTGGAGCATGTCCAAGGCGGTGTAGGTGGTGTTGGTGAGATCGAGGCTCAGGGGGTAAAGACCGGGGTCAAAGTGGAGCGATCCCGTTTCATAACCCAGGGCGAATTGACTGCCTGAGGCTGCCGCTCCGGGATAGGCACTGAACTGATTGTTGAATCCCGGCGTGGTGGTGTCGGTGCCATTGGCCCAGGTTATGCCGCTCCAGATGGACCATTCGTCGTCCACGATGCGATCAAAGGTGACGCCACCGCTGCTCCAGGGCAGACTGGCGGAGACACCGCCGACGGTGTTGCCATCGTCGGGGAAGGAGAAACTGTTCGGGGCCAGCGGCAGGTCATCGAAATGGATGAGGGCAGCCAGCGCGGGCCAACTGGGGAGGCTGATGGCCAGCGCGAGGGCGAGGCTCGGGATTCTCATGGAGGATGTCTTTCTCAAGGAGGAGGGTGAGGGGTTGGGGGCTCGCTGCCGAGACACCCAACGGAAAGACACGGCGTGATGCAGCCGATCTCCGAGGCGGTATCTCCCACCCTTCATTTGGAGCGATGAAGGTGACCCAATGCCGCCTGAGGGCGGGGATCGGGGGTGAGCGATGGCAGTGAGATGTTCGGACTCCGGGTGTGTCGCGCGGACTCCTTCGACGGGAGTTCGCGCTGCCTTTCTTCGTCGCCTTCACCCATCCTGGGGGGACAGATTGACTTTGCTTCTCTCGCCCGAGGACGTTTGAAGAGCCGGGGAGGGAATGGAAGATTGTGACCCGATACCGCAGCGCAACTGTGACCGGTTCTCACGGTCTTCCCTGCTTCTGCCAAACGGTTTTCTGGGGGTAAAAGAACGTCAGGAGTGCGCCACGGGGAGGCGGGTCCTGTCTGCGGGAAGGGGTATCATGCTGCTGGGGGATGCGCAACTGAGCATGCCTTCAAAAACGAGGAGAGCCCCCGGCTGCCGAGTTGGGGGCGACACGCAGCGGGGGCTCGGTTGTCAGCGGAAACAGCCGCCGACGCTATGGCTACGGTTTTTTTGGAAAGCTCGCAGGATGGAGTGTTCAATCTGACTTGTGAAAAAGGGGTGGAAGGGTCGCTGAGTGAGGGGGTGAAGAGGCCGCTTGCAGGGAGTGGCGATGATGCTTGGGTGAGGGGATGAATGCGTGCTCGAATTGGTGGCGGTTGGAAAACGAGGCGGAACTGGTGACGCCGGGTCTGCTGATTTATGAGGAGCGGGTGGAGCGCAATCTGGCGCGGATGCTGGAGATTGCGGGGGGGGCGGAACGTTTGCGTCCGCATGTGAAGACGCACAAAATGGCACGCCTGATCGAGTGGCAGGTTCGGCTGGGGGTGAGGCGATTTAAGGCTTCGACGGTGGCGGAGGTGGAGATGTGCGCGGAGGCGGGTGCGGAGGATGTGCTACTGGCGATGCCGGGTGCGGCGGAGGTGGAGATGCGTCGATTGCGACAGCTGGTGGAGGATTTTCCTGAGGTGAGTTTTTCGGTTTTGGTGGATTCAAAAGCGGGATGGCAGGTGCTGGAGACGGTGTTTGAAGGAGCGGAGGGTCGCTTGGGGGTGATGGTGGATGTGGACTGCGGGATGGGCCGCACGGGGATCGCTCCAGGTGATGCGGCGAGCGAATTGGTGCGAAAGGTGGCGGCTTCATCGGTAATTGGGTGGAGGGGTTTGCATGTTTATGATGGGCACATTCATGAGGCCTCGGAGGCGGTGCGGCGGCAGCAATGGCTGGCGGCGATGGGGCCGGTGGAGCAATGGGTGGAGGCGTTGCGGCAGGAGGGGCTGCAACCTGAGGAGTTCGTGTGTGGCGGATCTCCGACCTTCGGTCTCCATGCGGCGGTGCCGGGCCGGAGGTTGAGTCCGGGGACGACGGTGTTTTGGGATTTTGGTTACGGAGAGGCGTATGAAGATCTCGACTTTTTGGTGGCGGCGGTGCTGGTGGGGCGGGTGGTGAGTCGGACGGGGCCGATGCGGGCGACGCTAAACCTCGGCTACAAGACGATGGCGGCGGAGCGGCCGCTGCCTCGGGTGAGATTGCTGGGTTTTGCCCGCCAGCCTGAGCAGACGATGCAGAGCGAGGAGCATTTGGTGATCGAGGGACCGGAGGTGGCGGATTTGGCCGTGGGCACGGTCGTCTATGCGGTGCCACGCCATATCTGCCCGACGGTGTCGATGTTTGACGAGGTGGGGTGGGTGCGGGGCGGGCAGGTGGTGGAGCGCGTGCCGGTGACGGCGCGGGGTCGGCGGCTCACGGTGTAGGGGGCGGCGTGAGCAGGTGAGGCGCGGGCTCGAACCAGCGCGCGCGTTTCCAGTCAGCCACCCAGCCTTCGGGAGTTTCCCGGAGGGGCACGATGCAGAGGATCTCGAGCACAAAGGTGGGATGCAAAGCGAGGTGCTCGGGGGGGTAGGTGGAGATGCCGTAGGCGATGCTGGGTTGGGCGCGAGGCATGCCGCGCAGGGAGCCGGTGCCGGTGGCGGCAAATCCCGATTGACGCTGGCCGGTGGCATCGAGGAGTCGGAGGTGGGCGACCCAGTGGGGATAGCTGCGTTTTTCGTACTGCGGCAGCCAGTGCTGGGTGCCTTCGCCCGCCGCAAAGCTGAGCTGGAGGTCATCCAGGCGGCAGAGCAGACTCTGGCAGCGTGTGGGATCGTCGCTGTGAGGCGGCAGGGGAAAGGGGCTGCGTAGGCGGGCCTCGGCGGTGATGTCCTGCACGGGCACGGTATCGAGGCCGATCCAGTGGGGATGTGGGCCGAGGGCGGTGAGGGTGGGAATGACGATCAGGGCAAAGGTGACCAAGGCGAGCAAAACGGTGGTGGGAAGTCGGATGGCGACGGAGCTGGCATCCGGTCGTCGGCTTGGGGTGCGGGGAGTGGCTCCGCCGAGCTGTTGGAGCGGACGCCATCTAGCCAGCCGAGTTTGACACCAGGCGGATCCCAGGCGTACGCCGTGCCAGACGGCGGAGAGAATGAGGAGGGTGGCGACCCAGTCTCCCACGATCCAGCAGCGTTTTCCGGCGACGTTGCCCGAGAGACCACCCAGCAGCATGATGCTGGCTCCGGTGGTGAAGGCCAGGATGAAAAGAAACCGCGTATCCCGAGGAGGACGCCACAGGCAGATGACGGTGGCGATGCACAAGAGCGGTGTGGTGATGGCGAACTCAGCCCGCGCCCAAAAGACCATCATGGCAACGACGAGGGGGAAGGCGCACCAATGTCGCCTGCGGATGGCGGGGACGAGACCGATGAGAAGAAAGCTGAGCAGCATGGTGACGCGGAATCCTGGCTCGTTGGTCGGCAGACTCTCCAGGCTCTCTAGGCTGGCCCGGGCGACGCGGCGGGCGTAGCCCAGTGGATCTCGCTGCACCAGCCGCTGCCATTCCTGCTGAAAATAGGTGTAGCGTTCGGAGGCATCTCGCAGGTTCACTCCCGCAGCGGCGGCGCGCTCCATGGTGGCGCGGTTGAGTTTGCCTTCTTCCGGATGGGCGGCTCCTGCTAAAACCTCCGCCGTATTGAGGCTGAGCGTCAGATGGTGGTTGTGGATTTTTTGATGCAGCAACCAGGGCACGAGGACCAGGCAGCAGGCCAAGGTGAAGCAGGCCGCAAGCCGGAAGCCTCGCCGTGGGGCACGATCTCGCCACCAAGGACCGAGCAGCAGGCAGAGGGCATAAAACGGCGTGGCCAGGAGGGTCACCCCCGAGCAGAGCAGCCCGAAGCTGTGCACCAAACCCGCTACGAATGCCCAGCCGATCGAGGCACGATGATAGGCGGCCCAAAGCGCCAGCAATGCGGTGATGGCGAAGGGCAGTCCGGCATTTTCGGTGATGGTGGCATGCACGTAGTTCGGGTGGATCGAGGTGGCCAAAATCTGCGCGGTGAGTCCCAGTGCGATGAGGCGAGATCCCGCCAACCGACCGAGGATCCAAGAGGCCCCTACGGCGATAGCGATCAGTGCGATGTTGAGGGCCTTGGCCGTGGCGAGCGAGGTGCCGACGAGCCAAAACCACGAGCCTAAAAGGCAGGAATAAAAGGGGCGCTGCGTTTGGAATCCGCCGCGAAGACCGTGTCCGTCCGCCAGATCATCCGCGAGGAAGTACCAGCCTGCGGCATCGCTTTCAGGTACATCTTTGATGGCAAAGGCACTGTCGGTGAGAGGCTCTCCCCACACCACCTGGATGGTCACGATGATCGCTGCGAGGAGGGTGACGAGCACTGTCTCTCTCAGGAGACCCTGGCGTCCTGCGCAGGAGGCGGGCGGGGCTGGAGCGTGGGATGAGGCGGATGGAGGCAATTGGTTCCAGAGGAGGGTGCGGACGATGAGTAAAACGAGGATGCTGAGGCCAAAGAGCCACCAAATCTCAGGTTCAAACTGCACCGGCGTATTGAGGCTGTAGCGCACCCGACCCCGGCGAGGATCCGAACCGTCCTCGGGCACGAACCTGAGGTAGCCGTTGCGCACGTGGAACCAGCCGTTGCGCAGCTCAGCGAGGTCGCGATTGCTGATGGAGCGATTCAAAAAAGGCTGGCCGTCAGCGTAGAGCCAGGCGCGGCGATTCATCAGCCAGCCACGGTAATCTTCTGGTAGCTTCCACCGATACAGATCGTCCACTTTGCGAATGTCGGCACGGACGATCTCGTGATCGGTGGTGAAGCCGAGGCCGAAATATTGCTGAAGCACACACAAGGTGCCGATTAAGATGAAAAGCGCGAGGGCACCGTTCACCGCGCGAAGTACGAGCGGCAGAGGAGCGGTCCGGGAGGAGGAATCGCCAGTTGCGCGGGAGTGCATGAGCAGCTATCGAAGCTCGAAATGAGGTTACCAAATATTCGTCTTCTCGTGACCGGCTGCAAGGGCCGAATGGGGCAAGCTGTACTGGCGGCAGCGCAGGCTCAGGAGGTGCCGGTGGCGGCACAAATCGATGTGGGAGACTGCCTGCAGGATGCCCTCCGCCTCAGTGACACCGTCATCGATTTCACCACGCATCATTTCAGTGATGAACTGGTGGCGGCCTGCCTGGAAAATGGCACTCGCATGGTCATCGGCACCACCGGGCACACGGCGGAGGAGCTGCAGCGGATCCGTGAGGCGTCGGCACGTCTTCCTATTGTTTTGGCTCCGAACTACAGCGTGGGGGTGAACACCTTGTTTTGGCTGACCCGCCGAGCCGCTGAGATTTTGGGGCCGTCGTTCGATCTCGAGGTGGTGGAAATGCATCATCGCATGAAGCAGGATGCACCGAGCGGCACGGCGCGTCGGTTGGCAGAGATTTTGACGGAGGTACGCCAGCTTTCTTATGAGGAGGATGTGCGTCATGGACGGGTGGGTGATGTGGGGGCTCGCACCGCGACGGAGATCGGCATGCATGCGCTGCGCGGTGGGGATGTGGTGGGAGATCACACGGTGGTTTTTGCCACGCCGGGTGAGCGGGTGGAACTGACGCACAAGGCCTCCAGCCGCGACACCTTTGCCCATGGTGCGGTGCGTGCGGCGCAGTGGTTGGCGGATCAACCACCAGGACTGTACGACATGCAGGACGTACTGAACCTCAAATAGCCGAAAAGGCGCGCGTGCATGGGTGCTGCTCGCAGGGTGGGACTGGCGCTGGGTTCCAACGTGGGAGATCGCTTGGCTCATCTACGCCAAGGGATGGCGGAGCTGTTGCTGCGGCTGCCGCAGTTGAAAATTCTGGCGGTGGCTCCGATTTATGAGACGGATCCGGTGGATTGCACCCCGGACAGTGGAGCGTTTTACAACACGGTGATGGAGGTGGAATGGGAGGGAGATCCCCGCGAGCTGCGCCGCCACACGGAGGCGGTGGAGTGGGCTCAGGGCAGGCCAAAGCAGCGACCCCGCAACGCGCCTCGGGTGCTGGATTTGGACCTGCTGTATGCGGGAGATTGGGTGCTGCGGGGAGACGCCGAACTGGAGCTGCCGCATCCGCGATTGGCCGAGCGGCGCTTTGTTTTAGAACCGCTGGCGGCCATCCGTCCGGACCTCGTACTGCCCGGTCAGACGCGGACGGTGGCGCAACTGCTGCAGGGACTGCCGCCTGAGACCCTGCGCCAGGTGTGGGATGAAACTTGGCTGGCAGACGGGCAAGATGCCGTGTAAACACTGGGACCCGCGCGTCGGGACCCGATCGTTGCCTCATGCTCACCGACCTCTCCGAACTTCAAGCCCGCAAATCGTCTGGCCCGCCCCTGGCGATGCTGACGGCCTACGACTATCCGACCGCGCGCCTGCTGGATGAGGCGGGTGTGGATCTGCTGCTGGTGGGGGACTCCCTGGGCATGGTGATGCTGGGTCTGCCCGATACCGTGGGCGTGACCATGGCCGACATGCTGCATCATCTGCGGGCGGTGCGTCGCGGGGTGCGTCGAGCACCGGTGGTGGCGGATTTGCCTTATCACAGCTATCTGCTGCCGGGGCAGGCGCTGCACAATGCCCGGCGGCTGATGCGCGCGGGGGCGGATGCGGTGAAGCTGGAGGGCGGCGTGGAGATGGCGGATCGCGTGCGGGTGATCTGCGCGGATGGCATCCCCTTCGTCGGCCACATCGGCATGCTGCCCCAGCACGTGCGGGAGGAGGGTGGTTACAAAAAAAAGGGCCGCTCAGAGAAGGCTGCGCGTCAGCTGGTGGAGGATGCCCAGGCGCTGCAGGCGGCGGGGGCATGCGCCATCGTGCTGGAGAGCATTTTGCCTGCGGTAGCGTCGGAGATCACCCGGGCGGTGAGTGTGCCCACCATTGGCATCGGTTCAGGAAAAGACACCGATGGCCAAGTCCTCGTCACCCACGATTTGCTGGGCAGTTTTCCGTGGTTTCGACCGCCCTTTGCGAAGCCTGAGACGAACGTGGCTGCCGCGACCACCGCCGCAGCACGCGCCTTCATCGACGCGGTTCGCCGTTGAGGCCGCGCCGAAAAAAAGTCGTCACTTGGGCAGCACGTCGTAGCCGTCTTTGCGATCTTTGATGACCCAGCCATCGGCATCGATCTGCTGGCGCAGCGCGTCGGCGGCCGGCCAGTCCTTGGCCAGCTTGGCCTGCCAGCGTTGCTCCGCCAGCGTGGCGATTTCCTCGGGAACGTCGGCAGCCTCGGGCTCGGAGGTGGCATCGGGGAGCTGAATGCCGAGGGCGGCGAGGATGAAATGCAGACCCTGCCAGAGGGCGAGAGCTTGTTCGGGATCGAGGCTGCCGAGTTTGGTTTGGTTCAAGATGCCAAAGACGGCTCCCGTCGCGCCAGGGACGTTGAGGTCTTCCAGCAGACGTTCCCAGGCGCTGCTCAGTGGACCCGGTTGCCAGTTTTGAGCGAGGATTTGATCGTAGCCTGGGGCGGTGGATTGACCGGCGGTGTGGCGCAAGGCGGCCTCGGCTTTGGCGAGTTTTTGCAGGGCTTGGCGGGCAGCTTCCAGGGAGTGGAAGGTGAAGTTCAAGGGCTGATGGTAGTGCCCGCTGAGCAGCACCCAGCGTACCTCCGCCGCACTGTGACCGCGCTGTGCCAGATCTTCCAGGGTGTGCAGATTGCCCAGGCTTTTGCTCATTTTTCCGCCATCCACCATGAGGTGAGCCACATGCATCCAGTGGCGGGCGAACTGCCCAGAAGTGGCGCAGCAGCTCTGGGCGATCTCATTCTCGTGATGCGGGAACACCAAGTCCACGCCGCCTCCGTGCAGATCGAAGGTCTCGCCGAGATACTCCAGCGTCATGGCGCTGCATTCGAGGTGCCAGCCTGGCCGACCTTCACCCCAGGGACTGGGCCAAAAATTGGCTCCATCTTCTTCCTTGCGGGCCTTCCACAGGGCGAAGTCCGCCAGGCTGTCCTTGCCGTATTCATCGCTGGCCACAGCGGATGCTGCCTGCGCGGCCCCGAGTTTCAGCTCGCGATCCTCCAGATGGGAAAGCCGACCGTAGTCCGCGTAGGAGGTCACTTTGAAGTACACGCTGCCGTCCTCAGCGCGGTAGGCGTGCCCACGGTCGATGAGGGTCTCGATCATGCGAATCTGATGATCGATGTGAGCGACGGCACTGGGTTCGACGTGCGGCGGCAGCAGGTTGAGGGCGCTGCAGTCGGTGTGAAATTTCTCGGTCCAAAAGCGGGTGAAATCGGTCAGACTCTTCCCGGCTTTTTGAGAGTCGCGGATGGTTTTGTCATCCACGTCGGTGATGTTGCGCACGTGCAAGGTGGGCGTGCCGGATAGCTCGACGACGCGGCGCAACACGTCTTGGGCGACGAAGGTGCGGAAGTTGCCGATGTGCGCGGGGCCATACACCGTGGGTCCGCAGCAGTAAAACCGCAGACGTTGGTGGTCGATGGGATGGAGATCGCGAGTTTGGCGCGTGAGAGTGTCGTACAGACGCGGGCGGGACATGGGGCGGGCAGTATGCGCCAAACCCGCGTCCTGGCAAGTTGGGTGCCGCAGGATCGTCGGCGAAAAAGCGGGAGGGCGCGGCCTACAGACCTTCCCAGACCCGCACCGAATCGATTTGGCAGGTGCCGAGGTCGATGCCTTTGAAGTCGATCTGAGCCTGGCCGGTCATGTCGATCTCGGGGCTTTCGAAGCGGTGTTTTTTGCCGTCGATGGTGAGCAGAATCACGCCTTTTTTCAGCTCAATAAGGACATCATGCCAGGTGTTGAGCGAGAAAAGCGGTGCCTCGACGGCTTGGGTCTCGACGTCCTTTTTGAGGGTCAGAGTGGTGGCGGCCTCGCTGAAGGTCAGGGTGTGAATGTGATGGCCGAGATCCAGCAGGGGAAAGCGCGGTTGGTAGGCGGGCGCATCGTAGCGGACTCGCAGCGCGCAGACGAAGTTTTCCGGCACTTTTTTGAGCCAGATGACCGGTTTAAAGCCCGCGTGAGCGCGATCTCCGGCGGCGATTTTTTTCTCCTGAAACTCCTTCGGCGACTGGCTACCGACGAGGATGCCATCGCGAATCTCCCAGGTGGAGTTTTGGCGGATCTCCCAAAATTCTTCGTTGAGAGGGCCATCGAAGTCTTCGGAATAAACCAAGCGAGTTTTTTCGAACAGCTCGGATGCGGGAGCAGCGGGCTCAGCGCGGACGGCGGAGAGGAGGGCCAGCAGGGCGAGGGCGGAGGTGAGTCGGATCATGAGGAGTCTGAGAAAAACGCGATGGAAACGGCAAACCTACAGGGAGAATCCTTGTCTCAAGGGGGCGTGGGTGAGTTTGAATGGTGGAGTGAGCGGAGGACAAGTGAGGAAGGGTGCAAAAACACGTCTTTGCAGCACTAAATTATGGAAAATATAGAATAAATGGTTTTAATTGTTCCCGTGTTGAATTCGGGTGCCCTCCGTCTGCGCTGGATTTCTGCTGTCGCTCTCGCTGGTGTTCTGGCTTGGCCAGATAGCAGCCAGGCGGTGCT
>JAGRPD010000181.1 GCA_020439875.1 Verrucomicrobiales bacterium | reverse complement strand
TTTGGATCGACGCGGGGCGAGCCCTGACGGCGGCTCACCCGTAGCCTGATCTCTCCAGAGTCAGGCTTCGTCGTTGCTTCAAGGTGGGCTTTTTTCCAACGCCGCGCCGTCCGGCTCGCCTCGCACCCATGCTCGACTCTGGAGAGATCGAGCTACGTTTCGCCTCCGAGCCGAGAGACCTTCAACAATCGAACTTCAAACCACGCCAGCGTGGATCAAAATCCGACCAGCTCCCACCCCCCCCAAAAAAAATGAGAAGCAAAATCACCGCTCGACCCTGGCATGGCGTCGGCTCAGCAGGCTGCCGAAAAGCATGCCCAACCCACTGGCACCGAGACCGATGAGCATGGGCGGAAATTCCGTATCCAATCGCAGCGCCACCAGCCAGGCACCCATGCCGATGAGCATGCTCGCCACACAGCCCGCCTGATTGGCCCGCCGCCAGTAGAGGCCGCCAACGAGAGGCACGAAGAGTGACACCAAACTCAGCGCAGAGCTTTCTCCCACCAGCTCATAAATATTGCCCCGCTGAGTGGCCATCAGAGCTGAGACCAGAGCCACCACCACCACCGAGATCCGCAGGCAACGCAGCAGCGCCGCGTCACTCATGGTGCCGCGCCAGGGTTTGATGAGGTTTTCTCCCACCACCGTGGCCGGGGCCAAGACCGCGCCACTCGCCGTACTCAGGATGGCCGAAATGAGCGCGCCAAAAAACAGCACCTGCACCACCCCGTGCGTGTATCGCAGCACCAGATGCGGCAGCAGGTACTGCAAGTCCGACTCCTCCATCAGCTCGGGATGCAGGGCCTTTCCTGCCAGCGCGATGAAAAGTGGCAGCATCGCCACCGTGAGGTACATGCCTGCAGACAGCATCGAGGCCCGCACCGCTGTCCGCTCATCCCGCGCCGACATGACGCGTTGAAACACATCCTGCTGCGGCACACTGCCCAAACCGATCGTCATCCACGCCGCCGCGTAGTGGATCCAACCCATGGCGTCCGCATCCGGCGGAGTGAGGCGGAAGAAGCCCTCGGGCTGGGCAGCCACGACCTCCTGGGGTGAAATTTGCAACCCCAGATAGACCGCCACCGCCAGCAGGCCCAACACAATCATCACCGTCTGCACAAAGTCCGTGATCGACACCGCCCACATGCCGCCGCCGTAGGTGTACACCGTCACCAAACCCGCCCCGATCCAAAGTCCCGCCTCCACCGACAGCGCAGGCATGAGCTGATTGAGGAGAATGCCAATCGCGAGGAACTGCGCCGCGATCCATCCGAAGTAGGAAGGCACCATGAACAGAGCCCCGATCACCTCTCCCCAGCGACCAAAGCGCAGCCGGAAGTAATCGCTAAACGTGGTGAGCTGCAGGCGATAGAGTGGGCGCGCCACCAGCAGGCCCACCAGCAGCAGACAAAGCGCCGCGCCGAAGGGATCTTCAATCACCCCGAGGAAACCGTGCCGCACCACCTCGCTGGACGCCCCGAGCACCGTCTCCGTGCCGAACCAGGTGGCAAACGTCGCACTGGCAGCCAGCATCAAAGGCAGGTTGCGGCCGGCGAGGGCAAAGTCCGTGACATTGCGCACGCGCCGCCCCGCCCACAGGCCGAGAGCGACTGTGCCACACAGGTAAAGAAGCACCCAACCAGCCAGCATGATCGTCGCCGGATTAGAGCATCATTTCCTCCGCCAAAGCAAATGGCATCAACAGGCAGGCCATGCCTTTCTCAGAAAACTGGGTTGCTCCGGTAGGGCGCGGCTGGTTTAATCCTCCCTTTCAACTCGCCCTGCGCCTGTGGCCCGATCCAAATCCTCCTCCAAACCCGCTGCGTCTGCCGCACGCGGAGAAATCACGCAATCCAAAATCAACAGCGCGGGAGAGTCGGAGACGAGTTCGATCGCCAGTTGGAAGGCGCGGCTCTATCTGGGCCTGGTCTGCTTTTTCGCCTGGGGCTGCGTGATGGTCATTGAAATCTGCGCCTACCGGCTGCTGGCACCTCTCTTTGGCAACAGCGTCTATACCTGGACGGCACTCATCGGCGTGGTACTCATCGCCTCCAGCGTCGGCGGCTACCTGGGGGGCTGGCTCTCGGATCGGCGGTTGGCGCTCGATCTTCTCGGCTGGCTGCTCATCGGTGCGGCGGTTTTGGTGTTCTTCATTCCCCCGCTGCATTCCCTGCTGGGTCCGCGCCTGATCACGGGTGGATTGATCGTCGGGCCCGTCGTCACCTCGCTCCTGCTTTTGGCCATGCCCGGCATCCTGCTCGGCGCGGTGGGACCGGCGGCCACGCGTTTTTACAGCCTCACCCGGCAGGACTCGCGGGTGGGAGCCTCGGCGGGAGTGGTCAGCATGCTCGGCTCTCTCGGTAGCTTTACCGGCACGTTTTTGGCGGGCTTCGTGCTGCTGGCGAATTTCAGTGTGCGCGGCATTTTTTTTGGAGTCGGCCTGCTGCTGACGCTGTTAGCGATGGGCGGATTTTTCCTGGCGCGCAATTCGATGCAGCAGATGCTGCCGCTGCTACTCGCTGCGGGGATGGCGGCGGGTTTTTCCTTCACTGGTGAGGAGCCCCCCCCGGCGGACGTGCTGTTCCAAAAAGAAACGTACTACCACCGCATCCGGGTGTCAGAAGATGGGCGGAGCCCTTACAAAAAGCGGGTGTTGGAACTGGACAACACCCAGGAAGGCGGTATCAACCCCGACACTCAAGGTCTGATCCTCCAGTATCAGCAGTTTTGGCAGTTGGCTCGCCTGCCGGAGCAGGCCCGGATCGATCGCGCGCTGTTCCTTGGCGCGGGGGCCTTTGGCATGCCGAATCACGTCTCCAAGGAATTTCCCGAGGCCCGGGTGGATGTGGTGGAGATCGATCCCGCCGTCATTGAGGTGGGGCGCGAGTTTTTTTTCCTCAATGATCACCCGCACGTCACCGCGCATGCCGGAGACGCGCGGCGGTTTGTGAGTTTGCAGGACGCGACGACACGCTGGGATCTGATTTTTGGTGACGCTTACAATGGCGTGCGGGCCATTCCTTCCCACCTGACCACGCGGGAGTTTTTCGAACAAATCTCGGCGCACCTGACGGATGACGGCGTCTTCCTCATGAACATCATTTGCACTCTCCAAGGGCCGCGTTCGGAGTTGCTCCAGGGAATGCTTACCACTTTGCGATCCGTATTTCCCCAGGTGGAGGTGTTTGCCGTCCACGGTCGCGGGCCCAACCCGCAAAATTTGATCCTGCTGGCTAGCCGCCGGGACTGGCAGCCCGTGCTGGAGAAATACTATCCGGCAGGCAGCATCCAGGCACGCATGGTCAGCACGCGGGTACCGCCGAACCAGCTGCCCGCCAACGGCCCCATCTACACCGATGATCGAAATCCCGTGGATGCCATCATCGCCCGAACCCTGCGCACCCTGTGACGATGACACCGGCGTCGGCGATTCGCGCCGCAGCCTTCGCACATTTTTCCCTCGCCCTTCCGCCAGTTCCCGCGTAACCATTCTCAAGCCTACGGGCTTTCTTCCATCTCCAATCCTTTTTTGCCCACCGTCCTGCCATGAGCGAAAATCCATCCAACGAGCACCCCTTCACCGCAGCTGCATCCCAGGACCCCTTCCAGGCTGCCAAAGCGAGCGCGATGAAAGCAGCTGAAGAGCTGCGCAACGCCGCCGCGCAGAAGGCCCGCGAATTCCGCCAAACTGCGGAGGAAAAAGCCGCCAATCTGCGTGAGACCGCCGCCGCCCGCGTCGATGACTTTCGCGAGCGTGCCGAAGACCTGCGCGGAGCTGCGGATCAGGCGTTTCAAGACGCCCGGGGCAAGGCCGCCGATCTCCGCACCGAGGCTGAACGCTTCGCCCGCGAGAAGCCGATGCAGGCGCTGCTGAGCGCGTTCGGCGTCGGTTTCCTCATCGGCATCATCCTGCGCCGCTGATCGGCCCGCACGCCCCCCTTCCCCACGGCGCGCCAGCTGACCCCAGTCTTGCGGGCCCGTCCGCGCTGCTTTTTCGCCGCCGCAACCCTCCGCCATGCATATCGAGGAGCCCCCGCCCCCCCCCGGACCCGCCAGTCAACTGCGGGAGTGGGTGCGTGCGCTCGCCCTCTACGGCGAGGCCCGCGGTCGGCTGCTGCAAATCGAAACCCGCGAGGCCAGCGGGCGGGCCGCCGGGATCGGCATCGCGGGAGCCATCGGTCTCGCCGCCGTCGTCATCGCCTGGCTCCTCGCCGCACCCGCGCTGGTGTGGATCATCAGCCAGCGCATCGGCTGGCATTGGTCGCGCGTGGCTCTCACGGGGGCAGGCCTGCACCTGCTGATCGGTCTGCTCTTCCTTCTCATCGCCAAAATCCGCCTGCGTCGGTGGCGACCGTTTGAAGCCAGTCTGGATGAACTCCGGCGAGATCGCGACAGCCTCACTCAGACCACCTCTCATCCCACCGACGCGCCATGATGACCAAAGAGCAGGCCATCTTGCAACTGCGCCAAGCCCGAGGGCAATTGGTCCATCAAACCCGCCAAACCGGCCACTCTCTGCAGCCGGCCAATCTCGTCTCACGCAGCGTGCGCCAGCATCGCACCGTCTGGATTGTGGGTTCCGCCCTCGCCGGTCTCGCCGCCATGCGCTGGCTGCTACCGGGACGATCGGTCCAAAATCGGCGTGACATCAAGGCGGAAACCGCTAAAACCAAAGGCACCCTCGCCCTACTGGTCACTTCCCTTTTCGCTTTGGGGAAAAAGACTGCCCTTTCCTATTTGAGCAAACAAGCCCGCGCCACGATCCAAGAATTTCTCAGCAATCGCACCCCATCCTGACGCGTTACCTCTTTCCACCCGCCCGCCCCCTGTTTTCGCAATGTCTGAAGCCACTGCCGTCATCGTCGAAGAAGATCAACCGACATTTGCCACCCTCGGCTCTGTCGATGAATACCTCCGCTTTTGCCAGGAGTACGACGCCTCGGATCTCCACCTCGCCACCTCCAGCCAGCCGCAGTGGCGCCGCTATGGCAATCTGCAGCCCATCTGGAGCAATGCCGCCATCCTCACCCCCGAGGACACCCGCAAGCTGGCCTATCAATTCCTCACCGAGCATCAAATCACCGAGCTAGAAACCAAGGGAGACGTGGACTTTGCCTACTCCCCCGACTTTGGCCGCTTCCGCGCCTCCGTCGTGCAGCAACGTCTCGGCATCGACATGACCTTCCGGGTCATCAACCCCCGCGTGCGCTCCGTCGATGAACTCGGCCTGCCCGATGTCGTCCGCACCCTCATCCGCTACCACAACGGCCTCGTCCTCGTCACCGGCCCCGTGGGCTGTGGAAAATCCACCACCCTGGCCAGCCTCATCGACGAGATCAACAAGGAGCGCCAGGATCACATCATCACCCTCGAAGACCCCATCGAGTTCGTCTTTGAGCCCAAGGGCTGCCACGTCAATCAGCGTGAGGTCGGCACCCACACCGAGTCCTTCGCCGCCGCCCTGCGCGGCTCTCTGCGGGAGGATCCCGACGTCATCATGGTGGGTGAGATGCGTGACTTGGAGACCATCTCCTTGGCCATCACCGCTGCGGAAACGGGTCACTTGGTGCTCGGCACCCTGCACACCGGCAGTTCCGCCCGCACCCTGGACCGGGTGCTGGACGTCTTCCCCCTCGATCAGCGGGATCAGATTCGCATCATGGTCTCCGAATCCCTGCGCGGCATCGTCTCCCAGCAGCTCGTGCCTCGTACCGATGGCAAGGGCCGCACTCTCGCCCTCGAGATCCTCGTCAACACCCCCGCCGTCTCCGCCTGCATTCGCGATGGCAAAACCTTCATGCTCAATGGCGTCATGCAGACCGGTAAAAACGTCGGCATGATCACCATGGACGACTCCCTCCGCCACCTTTACACCCAGGGCACCATCAGTCAGGAGGAGTGTCTCTCCCGCGCCGAGGACAAGGTCCAAATGCGCACCTTCTTCAAGTCCTGATCCTCGCCCCCCCCACGCCCGCTTTTCCTCTCACGCCCTTTTCGCCCCATGCCGATCATTGATCAATACTTCGAAAAGCTCATCGAACTCGGTGGTTCTGACCTCCACTTGAGCCAAGGTCAGCCCGCCAAAGTCCGCGTCCACGGCTCCATCCAGCCCATCGAAGACAAGCCCCTCACCGCCGCCGGCATGGAGACGATGATGCGGGAAATCTGCGAGCCACGCGCCTGGGAACGCTACCAGGAGAAGGGCGATCTCGACTTCGCCTACGAGATGAACGCCGACAGCCGCTTCCGCTGCAACTACCTGCGGCAGCAGTGGGGCTTCGGAGCCGTGTTCCGGATCATCCCCACCAAAATCGCCTCTCTCGAGCAGCTCGGCATTCCGCCCGTCGTCAAAAACTTCGGCCACATGCGCAGCGGCCTCGTCCTCGTCACCGGCCCCACCGG
>JAGRPD010000180.1 GCA_020439875.1 Verrucomicrobiales bacterium | reverse complement strand
GCTCGATGTTGCCGAGGTCGGTGAACACCTTCACGTATTCGTCCGCCACATCATCGCCGTCGGTGTCGCGCACCACGGTGAGGTCGGGCGAGTTCGCCACCCACAGGTCGCGCCCGCGCCAGGCGATGCTCTGCACGCTGTTGAATCCCTCGGCGAAAACCTTCTTCGACTCCGCCATGCCATCCCCATCGCGGTCTTCGAGGATGACGATTTGATCCTTCGGCGAGTCCGGCGCCGGCGCCCGCCATTGCGGACCCATGCCGACAAACAACCGTCCTTGGGTGTCGAACGCCATCGCGCACGGATTGGAGATCAGCGGTTCCTTTGCCCAAAGTTGGACCTCAAATCCTTCCGGCGCGGCAGGCAGCGCGTTCAGATCGGAGTCCGCATCGGAAAACGAAGCGCGCTGGGCAAGGCCGCTTCCGGTGGAAGCAGCGACCACCAAAACAAAGATCAAAAACACAAAACGCATACCCGCAACCCAACGGCCCGAGTCCGGCGGATCGTGCATCCCGCAATCCGCCGATGCTTGCCCGGAATGCACACGCATCGGCTTGGAATGGCTTGAACTTCCCTCCGCATCTTCAGTCACCGTCAACGACCCATAGCTTTGAGATCGATGAAGGAGTGATGATGATTCGCGTTGCGGTTTGTTACAGCGACGAGAGCACTCGATAGGCTGCCAGGTACTTTCGAAATCGGATGATGGCCTTGTCGTCCACGGTATCGAGGCGGCGGATGTCCATGTTGTCTTGCAGGTCCGCCAGTTTTGCCTCGGTGGCGATGGGATCGGTCTTCACCCTCTGAATGTAGTCTTCGTAGGGCACGGCATCGTCGTGGGTGAGAAGGCGCAAGGCTGCCAGCACGCCAGGATCGAAGCCTTCCTTTTCGAGATCCTCGAAGGTCACGGACGTGTCCTCCACGACATCGTGCAGCAGGCCCACGATCTTCGCAGCGGGGGAACTGCACTGCGACATCACGCGGATCGGATGAAAAATGTAGGGAGCGCCGGACTTGTCCTTTTGGCCCGCATGGGCTTGGACGGCGATTTGAAGGGCTCGTTCGAGGGTTGCCATGAATGAACCTTTTCCAAAGACAACAACTTGTCCAAAACCAAATGGAGGCAACGGGACAGGCCGCTGACGTTAAGGCGCGCTCTCCACCAACTGCAACGCATCCAGGATGACGAAGCCGTCGGTATCGCGATTGGAAATCGTGATCGTGGACTCGCCTTCGCTGCTAAGGGTCACGGTGCCGACGGTGCGACTTGAAGTTGGTGGCGCGGCTTCACCACCCTGGCAAAAAACCACGAACAACACGAATGGGACAACTCGCAAGGCTAACGTCGAAGGATTCTGAACCCTATTTGCGGGAGTTAATTGGCCCGCTCACGCAAAAAACTGCTGATTTTTCAACATGGACGTTGACATTCTCTTAAGTTGCTGAAAAATCAGCATCATGAAGAGTGACCCCCTCGGTGACAACCTCAGCAAACGTGAACGGCAAGTCATAGAAATTTTGGTGAGACGAGGCCGAGCGTCTGCTCGGGAGATTGAACAGGATCTACCCGACGCACCGACCTATTCAGCCGTTCGCTCCATTCTACGCTTGCTGGTTGATCGGGGTGTGCTGGTGAAAAGTCACGAGGACGGCAGGGACTGGTTTTCCCTTCATGTCTCTCCCCAAAAGGCTCGCCTCAGCGCGCTTTCACGAATGGTGACGCGATTTTTTGACAACTCCGTTGGTGACGCAGCCGTGGCGTTGCTCGGCCAGCGTAACGTCAAACTCAGCGAAGAGGAAGCACAGAAGCTCTACAAACTCATTGAAGAAGCTCGCAAATCATGAACGCCATCATTCTTTCGATACTGCGTGGGATGAGCCAAAATGACTTCCTTGCCCTTTTCGTGGCAGCGCTACTGGGGAGTTCCGCCATGGTCCTAGTGGCTGCAGCAGCCGGGATCCTTCTACGACGACAATCCGCCCACTCGCGATGCTGGGTATGGAAGTTGACGTTTCTAGCACTTGTTGGCTTTGCTGCATGGCAGCTTCGTCCAGATCTGACGCCGACCATGGCAGTCATTGAGTGGCAATTCGATGATATCCCGGGGTCGCCTCCCTTGAAAGAGCAAGCCATCTCCGAATTCACGCGCACCAACGATATGGCGATGACCGATGATTCGATGGTACATCTTAATCGAAAAATGGGAATCACTCTATGGTTAACCGTCGCCGTCCTAACGTTGTTGGGCCGTATCGTTGCCGTCTTCATTGGGATGAGGCGATTGGCCAGCAGGTCTCACGACGCGCCGACCCAAATCCAAAATGCCGGAAAAGATGTCGGATTCCCCAACCACACCCGCTACAGGCTCGTCCAACAGCTTGAATCACCGATGATGACGGGTTGGCGGCGGGCGACTGTCTGGCTGCCACTCAGTTGCGATCAATGGAGTGCCGCACAGCTCGGGATGGTGATGCGCCACGAAGCGGCCCACTGGCGGCGCGGCGACTACGTGTGGAAATGGTTTTCAACGATCGTCGCCAATCTTTGGTGGTGGCATCCTCTGGTGTGGTGGGCAAAGCGGAAGCTGACGATTGAGACGGAGTTTGCCGCTGACGAGCTCACCGTGAATAGCCGCGAAGACGCGGCTCCCTACGCCCAAACCTTGGTTGAAATGGCCTCAGGAGTTCAGCGACGTCAGAGGGGGCTGAACGGCGTCACCATGGTGGGTGGAGGAGGCATTGGTGAGAGAGTCAAAAGGATGATGAGCACATATCAGTGGCATGGAAGGATCGGCATTAAATCTCTGATTACTCTGGCGCTCGTCGGCGTACTCGTGTTAGGCATCGCAACGACCACGATTCAGTTTTCGCCACAGCCCCAATTGTTCGCGAGCACTGCTCGCCTTGTTGTTGGGAGACAACCCACTGATCCCAGCAGTCCAATTCATTGGCAGGAGCAACTCCAGGACATTTACGGCACGCTGATCGAGACCTTAGAGTCTGCCGATATGTCTCGGCGCGCAACCGAGCGAATAGCAGCACTGAGCCCTGATCTGAGCACCTGCGAGGTTGAAGTTCAGGTTACCCAATCTAAAGGCACAGCAACTTTCAACGTCAAGGGGACGGGCACCAATCCCGAGTATGTTCAAGGTTTCGTCAATGCGTTGATTGATGAGTTCTTCGCCTATCGACAACAAATGCTCGTCAAAAGTCAGCCTCAAGAATTGAAAATCCTGTATACTATGCTTGAAGGTCGGGAATCCAAACTGAAAGAAGCCGAAGAGGCTCTCGCCGACTTCAGAAGCAAGATTGATCCAGTTGTGGCCTTGCAAGATCAAGATGATAATTCGCACGAACTCGAACGACTCAACGTGGAACGCGACACCACACGAAACGAACTGGGGTACGTAAAGCGCAACATCGAAGCCCTTCGCAAAGGAGGCGATCTTGAGTCGGATGAAAAATCAGAACAACCCGCCTCATCGATCGAATCACTTTATTCGACCACCAAACGTGAACTGTTCGTCTTGCAGGCGGAAAGAGAATATCATCTCAAAACGAAACCCAAATCAGACCCCTCCGTCATCAGAATCGATGAGGAAATGGGTCGCCTGAATCACCTCAAACAATCTACCTCATTGCAGTTGCAGGAGTTGTTGCAACTGCGGTCAATTGCGTTGGAAACGAAGCTGGCAGATCTCGACCAAAGGATCAAAACACTAAGATCCGCCATTTTAAAGTTGAGCGCCTCGATTGTAACTCACGAAAATCTCAAAATGGAGCGAGATCGTCGGAAGGCACTTCTCGATTCGCACGCTAATCGACTTCTTGACTCGAAAGGTGCATTTGAATCAGCCTTCCCTTATATTGTCGCACAATCGCGCGCGTCCAAAAGCATCTTGATACCACGCAAGTCGGGCCTTCCCCTCTGGAACCTTTGGACTAGTGCTCAATAGACCATCCGAGGTCCTGCCACACCACCGCTGTTAAGGCGCGCTCTCGACCAACTGCAACGCATCCAGGATGACGAAGCCGTCGGTATCGCGATTGGAAACAGTGATCGTGGACTCGCCTTCGCTGCTAAGGGTCACGCTGCCGACGGTGCGAAAGGCTTCGCCTGTCGGCAGCGGGCGAGTTTGATCCACCGAGAGCCGCTCCACCTGGCCACCGCTGGTGACCTCCACCGGCACGGCGGTGGCGCGGGTTTCATGCGCGGAGTAGGCCATGCGCAGGTCGTAGCGCCCGCTCTTCGGCGCTTTGAAGCGAAACACCGCCGCCGACTGCCCATCACCGCGCCGGTCATCATGCAGGTAACCGGTGCCGACATGCGGCTTGAAGTTGGTGGACCGGCTCCACGGCCCGCGCAGCTCCGCTGCGGCGTCATCCAGCACCAGACCGGGAAGGGTTTGGGGATCGATGCCCGCACCGACAGGTTCCGGCGGCAGATCGGGCAGCACGGGCAGATCCAACACTTGGTTTTGGGCCAGCAGGCGCTCGCGCAACAAGGGATAGTCCAACTGCTGCACGGCGACCTTTTCCCGCGCGCACAAGGCGGCGGCGATGCCCGCGCTCTGACCCAGGATCATCCAAGTGGGCTCGACGCGGATCGAGGAAAGTCCAACGTGCGTGCAGGAGAGAGCGACGGGCACCAGCAGGTTGGCGCATTCCGTCGCCTGCGGAGTGATGGCGCGGTAGGGCACCTGATAGGGATAGCCGTGACGGCGGCGCTCCATCCGCACCGGGAAGATGGTGCCCTCATTGATGACGCGCTCCGCCGTGCCGACGCGCTGGCAGTCGTGGGAGTCGATGGGAAAGGAGGACACGATAATCGGATCCGGTTTCTCCGGCTCGCCGAGGATGTCCTTTTGCGACAGCACCCACGCGCCCTTCATGCGGCGGCCCTCGCGCACGTAGAGCTGCGGCGACCAGTGACCGGTGGCGGCAAATTCATCGCGGCACAGGCCGAGCTGCGCGTACTCCTCGCGGATGAAATCGGGCACGGCGGGATCGGTGGTGAGGAAGTGGTACATCTCCAGCGTGTATTGCTTGTGGGCCTCCCAGATGCGTTCGCGCTCGGCCGCATCGGCCTCGCTCCATCCATTGCAGGCCCCCACGAAGCCCATCGAGAATTGCTTCCCGATGCCGTTGTTGGCGTCGAACTTGTCGCCCGGCAGCGGGTAGAGATCCCACAGCAGGTGCGGTCGTTTTTCCTGGGAAAAATAGCGCCGCAGAATTTCCCAACGCGCCGGATTGTAGTGCGCGGGCGCGGGAAACGGCACGCGGTTGGCCGGGTCCTTGGTCACACAAAGGCGAAAGCTGTACACCATCACGTTGCGATCCCCTTCCTCCTCCGCGCTGGCATCGGAGGTGGTGACGAGCGGCAGAAGCCCGCCGTTTGGATCGAGACCTGACATGGCCATCGCCGCCTTCGGATACTGCTTGCCCGCCAGGGACTCACCGTATTCCGCCCGGCCCTCGCGCCCGATGGTCCAGCTCACGCCGGCGGCCGCCATGAGATCGCCCTCATAGGTGGCATCGACGAACACCGCGGCCTCGTGGCTGCCCGCGCTCGTCTCGATGCGGGCGATGCGATCCCCCTGCCGCACCACGCGCTGCAGCGGCTGATGCGTGATCACCTTCACCCCGGCTTCCGCCAGCATTTGCGCGGTGACACGGGCCGCCACATGCGGTTCGTAGGTCCAGTGGGTGTGGTCTTTGACAGCGACTTGGTAGGGCAGCTCGACCCCGCGATCCTGATAGTCCTTTTCAATGCGCAGGTGCCATTCCTCAAACAAACCCAACACCGTGCTGCGCATCGTTTGATTTGAGTCGCTGAAGCACAAACCGCCCGTGTTCACGCCGCCGACGTGGTCGGTGGGTTCGATCAGAGTCACGGCAGCGCCCTCGCGCGCGGCGGCGATGGCCGCACAAAAGCCACCCGGCGTGGCACCGTACACCACGACATCCGAGGCCGCGGCGGCGGTCCAAAGGGGAACACAACAGAGGGCAAACAAGATCCAACGCATCATCCAGACATTTGAAGGGGAGCGACCCATTGGGGACAAGAGGGA
Organism: Verrucomicrobiales bacterium; assembly: GCA_020439875.1. Lineage (GTDB taxonomy): Bacteria > Verrucomicrobiota > Verrucomicrobiia > Verrucomicrobiales > Verrucomicrobiaceae > JAGRPD01. The sequence goes on along the minus strand of JAGRPD010000180.1, from coordinate 1,978 downwards.
AAAAAGAGTTCGACAAACTTCCAGTGATCCATTACATACCAATCGGTTGGTATGAAAAAACGCGTCCGCGATCCCGAGCAAACCCAGCGCAAGCTGGTCGCGGCCGCCATTGTCCTCATCCTCCGGCAGGGCTTCCACGCCACTTCCGTGGATCAGATCTGCGCCGAGGCCGGTGTCACCAAGGGCAGCTTTTTCCACCACTTCGCTAACAAAGAAGCCCTCGGACTCGCCGCCATCGCCGCCTGGGCCAAGATCGGGCGCGACGCCTACGCCCCGGCCTGGCACGACGCGGTGTCAGACCCGCTGAAGCGACTCCATCGCATGCTGGAGATCATGAGCCAACTCACCGAGCGCCCCGAGGGACCCTGTGTTTGCATCGTCGGCATGATGTCCCAGGAAATGGCGCTGCAGGATGAAACGCTGCGCGACGCCTGCTCGGGAGAACTGCTCGATTGGAACCAGGAGGTGGCCGCCATGCTCGCCGCCGCCAAAGAGAAGCACCCGCCCGCCATCGATTTCGATCCCGTGGAGGTGGCCTGGTTTCTCAACAGCCTGTGGCAGGGCTCCATGCTGGTGGGGAAAACCCGCGCCGAACCCGCCCTCATCCGCCGCAATCTCACGCACGCCCGCGCCTACCTGGACCATCTCTTTGGCACCCAAGGCCGCGCATCGCGCAAACCCAAGTCCCCATCCAGATCCAAATCATGAGTTACCCCACCCTGTCCGCCTACCTTACGGTTCGCGATGCCGTTCGCGCCGTCGATTTCTACAAAGTAAATTTCGGTGCCAAAGAAGTCTTCCGCCTCACCGAACCTCAATCTGGAACCATCAGTCACGCCGAACTGCGGTTTGGTGAAACGCTGCTGATGCTCGCCGAAGAAAACCCCGCTTGGAACCAATCGCCCGCCACCCTCAACGGCACGCCCGTCAGACTGTGCCTCGCGGTCGACGACGTGGATGCCACTTTGGAAAAGGCCGCCGCTGCGGGAGCCACCGTGCTCATGCCTGCCAGCGACCAGTTTTACGGCTTCCGCTGTGGCAACCTCCGCGATCCCTTTGGCCACGAATGGATGATCCAAAAAGAGATCGAAAAAGTCTCCCCGGAGGAAATGCAGCGGCGCTGGGAGCAGATGCTCGCCGAGAACCCGAATCCCAAGTGCGGCGAATAGCCCCACAGCGTAATTCCAAATAATCTAACCTAACTCCCAACGCGCCATGCCACCGCCCGCCCCTGATGAGTCCCCGCTGTCCGAACGCGAACTGATTCTGGTTCGTGAAACCGATGTGCCACCCGAAAAGCTCTACGCCGGATGGACCCAGCCGGAACTCCTGGTCCAATGGTTTTGTCCCAAACCCTGGTCCGTGTCGTCGGCGGAAATCGACCTTCGCCCCGGCGGTGTCTGCAAAACCGTGATGCGCAGTCCTGAAGGCGAGGAATTTCCAAACACCGGCGTCTATCTCGAAATCGTGCCCAACGAAAAGCTCGTCTTCACCGACGCCTACGGCGAAAACTGGGAACCCAGCGCCAATCCATTTTTCACCGCCATCGTCACCTTTGAGCCCCTGCCCGGCGGCGGCACGCGCTACACCGCCCGCGCCCGCCATTGGAAAAAGGAAGACGGTGAAAAACACGCCGCCATGGGCTTCGCCGAAGGCTGGGGCAAGGCCTTTGATCAACTCGTCGAACTCGTCCAATAACACCCAACCCACCCTCCATCATGTCCTCATTCATTCAACCCTACCTGTTCTTCAACGGAACCTGCCAGGAAGCCCTGGCGTTTTACGAAACCGCGCTCGGTGCCAAAACAGAGATGCTGATGCGCTACGACCAATCCCCCGACTCGCCCCCTCCCGGGATGCTTGCGGAAGGCTGGGAGAAAAAGGTGATGCATGCCTCGCTGCGCATTGGCGAATCCGTGATCATGGCCTCCGACGGCTGCGGCCCCGACGAAACCTTCTCTGGATTCGCCCTTTCCCT
>JAGRPD010000179.1 GCA_020439875.1 Verrucomicrobiales bacterium | reverse complement strand
AATCCTCAGGGGTGCGCCACTCATTTTCAATGAGTTGTGACGAACAAGGCGAGGCGAAAAAACTTCATGCCCGGCCACTTTTCGGCCACTTTTCCGGTGAACCCCCTCCCACATTGGGCAGATTTTCTCCGTCTCCGAAACCATTCCTAAGTGTGGGTTGTCGTCCTCTATTCTGCCCGCTGTTTTTACGGTGCTCCACGTTGCCGCCGTCGTTTTTCAGGGTGGGATAGGAGCACCGTTCTGTTACCACAGGCCTCCGGCACGACAAGGCCACCCTGCCAGCAGGGGAGATTGTCCCGACCCGATTGGGTCACACTTTCAGCGGTCTCTTGAATCGTGTTTCAGTTTCCATTTGAGCATCTGAAAGAAGCCCCTCTGCCGCTCGGACTCATCCAAACTGGCGCAATTGTTGAGCGCTTCGATTCCTTCCTCAGTATCGGCAACCCTTGCCTCCAAGGCTGTCAATCGCTCTGCCACGAATTTCATTCCGCCCTCCCGGCATCGTCGCTCGTGCGCGATCTCGGACCGAAGGTTCACTTCTTCATCGTGGAGTTGTTGATTCTCCGCATTACGTTTCCATAACGACTTCATTTTTTGCCCTTCTGTATGGGCAGCAGTCTTGCCACCAGGGGCGGCCTGCCCGCGCCACCCGTGGTGATTCGTTCGATCACCAGCACCGCTGGAAACTTGTTGGCCAGTCGTTCCACTTCGGCAGCGGTGAAGGCGTGCCGCCGCTCCAACTCACTCAGGTTGCAGCGTTCCTCCGGCTTCAGTTTCAGCACCTCTTGCAGCCGCTCCAAGCGCTTCTTCATCTTCTCTTCCCGGCCAGCCGCCAGGAGCGCCAATTGCTGCCCGGCAAACCAGCGCATCAGGCAAAGGGCGCGCTCGGCGGTATCAACCGAAAGGGATTCCCGCCAAGCATCGTCCCCACGCTCGGCGGCGTGCAGAACCACCGCCAGCCGCCAAGCGTTCTCCGCCCATCGCGCCGCGAAGATGTCCACGTCTTCCAGGTCGCCACCTTTGCGCCGCCTGACTGCTGTTTCATTGGTGTAGTTCCGCAGCAGTGCCGCCGCTTGGCGTTCCGGCGTCACCACTCGGGCCGCCACATCGACTTCCCGATATTCGTCCACCAGCGCCAGCACCAACTGCCGCCATTTGTCTGCCGTCGCCTCCGAAAGCACCGGCCAGTCCTCCGGCTCCTCCTGGGGTTCAGCCTTGGTATCGGCCAGCAGGAATCGCGGCAGCAGTCCGCTTTCACTCATCGCTGGCGATTCCAGCAGCTCCCGCAGTTTGTCCGGTTGCAGCATCCACAGCAGTGACAGGCACGGCCTGGCCAGAATGACGGGCGGCGATCCCTTGCGATGCACCTTCACCGGATCACCCGAATATCCGGCGAGAAAGATGCTTTCGTCGGTCGCCTCCCGGTATCGGCCCATCAGCACGTCCACCGCGCCGCGTGCCTCGGCAGACAGGCTGGCCAGCGTCTCGTGGGTCGCCGTCGCGATCAGTGATTCAATCGCTTCCTTGGTCGCCTGCTCCGTGCTCCAAGCCGGTTCCCTCAGGCAACGCTCCGCCCTCTCGATCTCCGCGTGACAGTCCGCCATGTCTCGCAGCAGGTTGGCCTTTTCCTCCGATGACAGATTCTTTTTGGCGTCGCCTGTCAGCTTGCCCAGCCTCGCCTCGGCCACCGCCTTGTCCGCTCGTGCCTCGGGCCGGTCCGTGCGCTGCCATTGCGCCACCCGCTCCGCCTCCATTTTCAGGAACGGCTCCGCAATCGGTCCGAAGCTCTGCCCTTTGCCCGTGCCGGACTTCGCCACCGGCATCAGGAACAGATTGCCACGGGTGCGGCGATTGCCTCCGCTGGCCACTTCCAATCCCGCGCCGATGGCTGCCGACAGGATGCCCAGCACATTCATCCCGGCCAGCACCTCCGGCACCATCGCCGATTTTGCGACCCCGCGCGCCATCTCGCCCGCGACTCCCGGAAGGCAGTGAATCGGAAAGGGTTCCGGCTCCTCGATCTCGCCCGAATCCTCCGGCGCAAAATCGTTGAAATCTGAAAAATCCCCCTCGCCTGCCTCCCATTTTGCAGATTTTCCAGATTCTTGCGGGAGATGAAGGGCGAAATTCACCACCGCCTCCCGCAGTGCGTCCCGGCCCAGCCGCTCGTGCGCGTCGCCGATGTCCTTGGCCCCGTCGCGTCGGTCCTCAGACAGCAAGTGCAGCGGGTTCAGCCGCGCCACCGTCCGCACCGTTCCGGCCACGGCATCCAGGATGCGCCGCGCCGCCTTCTCCCCGGCCTCGTCGGCATCGGTCGCCACGATCACGTCCCGGCCTGCAAGCATCGCCGTCCACTCGGGCCGCCAGCAGGATGCACCCGGTATCGCTACCACCGCCACTGCCTTGTCATTCTCCACCCCGGCATCGATCAGGGAAATGGCGTCGGTTTCGCCCTCGCACACGATCACCTGGCCAGCACCACTCCCAGCCAGTCGATCCATCCGCCACAGCTCCGAATTGCCACCAAAGATCCAGGCAATGCGCCGTTCACTGCCAGCTTGCCACCGCAGCTTCATCCCATGATCGTAGAGAAAGGCCAGCTTGCCCTCGTGCAATCCAAGGTGACCATCCATGGCCATTCCCCGCACCGTCTCAGCCAGCCAGCCGCGCCGCTTCTCGATCCCCTCGCACCAGCGATTATCCGCCGCCAAGGCTCGTGACGCCGACGCCTGCATCTGCCGCTGGCCCGAAGTCAATGCCGCCGACTTGGCAGGTGCAGCCGTCGGCGTTGCTGGCCGTCCTCCCAGCCGTTCACACGCCTCTTTGAAGTCCACCCCATCCAGGCGCATCACCGCCTCGATCACATCGCCGCCCACATCGCATTTCCCAAAGCAGCGCCACTTGTTTTCCAGCGGCCACACCGTCAAAGCCGCGCCGTGCTGCTCGTGGTGAAACGGGCACTTGCCTTGCAGCACCCCGGCACCCGCCGCTTTCAGCACCACACCTCGCTCCACGAAGAACTCGGACAGCGGATGCGCCGCCTTGATGGCCTCCAGGTCAAATCCGTTTCTCTCCATTTCCATCCTCCGGTTGATCGTTCCACCGCTCCCGCTCCAGCCTCAGACAGCACTCCTCGCAAATCGGTTGCCGCTTGGCGAAACGTCCAGAGCATCGGGTGAAGCCGCGCCGCCGTCCGCATACCGTGCAGGTGAAGCGAATGCGCCGCCGCTTCATCGGCCCCGTGCCTCCCGCTCAATGCGCTCGATTTCTTCGATCTCGATCCTCACCAGTTGCCGCCCAAGTCGCAGGCAGCGAATCTCACCGCGCTTGATGCGGCGGCGAATGGTGAGTTGGCACACCCCCCAACGTGCGGCGAGTTCAGGAATGGATAAGTGTGTCTTCGTCAGTTCGGCTCGGTTCATGAGCCAAGGAAATGACGCCTCAGCGTCACGTCCTCAAAGTGAAAAATCCGGGACAACTCATGCACTTGTCACGCACCTGATTCTGAACGACTTGGAACGAACAGAGGTGCATCTGGGTCCGCTTGGTGCTCCTTGTAGAACCAGAGGTGCTCCCACTCCGCTTTCCGGTCTCGCGTTCCGCACAGCAATTCCTCTGCCATTGGCAGAAGGTTGGATTCCACCTGCGACCAATCGGCCCATTCCCAATTCAGCCAAGGGCCGCCCGCCTCTTGAACGATCATTCGATGCCAGAAGTTGAAGTCGCCGTAGCTCTTGATTTTGCTCGCAAGGATGGACTTCCAATGCTTGGAGCGTTTCCAGTCCTTTTCGGTGAGTTGGACAAGCTCGTTGTAGGCCTCACACCGCTGTTTCAGGTAAGCGCAAAGGAACGGCCAGCCCTCCTCGAACTGCCTCGCCGTCCAGAAGCATTTTCGGATTGTGCGGTTGTAGTCACATCCTTGATTCACCGCAGCCTGCTCAACTACCCTTGAAACATCCTCGTGATGCAGCCACTCCCGCGCCAGCTCACGGTAGGGAGAATAGGACCGCAGGCTTCGGTCCTTGAAGTGCGTTGTGTAGGAGCGCTCAAAAGGATTGCGCCCATCAGGCGCGCACCGTCCAGACATGAAGCCACAAAATGAAGATAGCCTCTGCTTTGCCCAGACTCCGCTCTTTCTTTCTTGTGTCCACGCTCGCTGCTCCTGGTGGACGAAGGCATAATGACGAGCAAGAGCGTCGCCAATCCAATCAACCACTGTTGCGATCCATTCCCGATGCCGTCGCTGGCGCGCCCGCTCCTCATCGGAAGTGGTTTCAGGCAGCGATTGCTGCAATGCAAACTTCTCTGCCTCCACCGCATCGTAGTAGCAGATCGTGAAGCTTTGGAACGCACGTTCCAGGGTCTGTGCCATGACGCGAAATGCATTCATCGCCTCCCGCTCTACCGTCGAATTAGCAAATGAGTCTTCCGGCCAGAATACTTCCGTCACCAATTGGTCATCGGGTCGGAACAAGCGATGCAAATCCCTCACGAAGCGGAAAACTTCGCCAAGATTGGAGGAAGTTTCTTGCAGTGCTTCGACGGCATCTTTGATCTCCTGCAATTTGTCGCGGTTGTTCATCAGAGTGCCACATTGCAAAAATTTTCGCGTCTCCGAAACCATTATCATCACTCTGCACGACTTGGCATCGCGCACCCCCTCCCCCGGTAGGCTTCAAGCCGTCTTCGAGTTGCCGCCCTGAGTTGGGAACGCCACCACCTTGTCCGGAGCAGACAGCAGCGCTCCGAGTCCCGTGCTGATACGCTCTTTCTTGTCGGCGTAGAAGTCCGCCGTCACCCGGATGTCGGAATGCCGCAGCAACCGTGAAGCCGCGTAGATGCCCGCCGACTTCGCCACCAGTGCGCCCGCCTCTTTCCGCAGCTCGTGCAACGGCTTTTGAGCCTTCACGCCCTTCGACCGCAGCCAAGCATTCAGGATCGCGTAGATCGCCTCGCAGCGATAGCTCACCCGGCTTTTGAACGTCGCCACTTCTCGGCCCTCAATCACGAATTCACCCGTTGCTCTGGCTTTCCATCCTCGCATCAGCGGCAGCAACTCCGGGTCCAGGTCCACCTCTCCGGCAGAGTCTTCCGACTTGGGCCGGAAATGCTCGGTGGCCTCGATCCTCACCACGCCCGCGTCCAGGTCCACCTGCCGCCACAGCAGGCAATCAATCTCCCGCTTCCGCAATCCGCAGCAAAGCGCCAGCACAAGCACCTTGAATGCCTCCGGCTCCTTGCCTGCCAATTCCTCTCCGGCCTTCTCCAGCAGCCTCCCTGCGTCAATGCGGGACTGATAGCGGGTCTTGGTCTTCTTTCCAAACAACTCCGTCAAACTCACGTCCGCCATCGGCAGCGGCTCAGGCAAAGTCAGCCCCGCCACATCCCGCAGTGTCCTGGCGATCTTCTCACCAAACAGAGCCTTGGCATTCCGCACCATGGAGCGTGCCGAATTCAAAGCCCGGCGTTGCGCCTCCGGGTTGGCCTCCCGCTCCTTTCGATACGCCACCTGCCAAGCGTTCACGTTGGCTGCCGACAGCAGGGCCAGCGGCAGCTTGTCCACCGCCTCGCGCCATTCCTTCGTTCCCCCATCGCGATAGCTGAACCGCTGACGATTCTTGGGCAGGTTCGCCACATCACCCGCCACCTTCCGAACGGCAGAGACATAGTTCTGCAAGGTGGCCGGGTAGAGCGTGCAGTTCTTCTCCACTGCCGCGATCCACTCCCCAAGCCTCTCCACATCCGACTTCTCCGCCATCTTCGGCTTGAACAGCTCCCGAGTCTGTTCGACTCCGACGGCCACCAGGGAATTGTAAATCGCCACAGCCTTCTCTGCTGCCCGCTCCTTGTTGGAAGTCCCCGTGTTGAATCGGAGCCTCTGCCCGGCGAACTGGATACGGCAGGAGTAGTTCTGCCCGCGCTTCTCTTTGAAGAGCCTCTGCTGCCCGGCTACCGTCCAATACCGAACATCACTCTTGGAAAGTTGCCCGGCCACTTTTCGGCCACTTTTCCGGTGAACCCCTGCTTCTGTTTGTTCGTCGTTGTTCATCACTCGAAGAGAATGGAAGCCTTGATATTGCTTGGTTCCAGCGCTTTTTCGATGCGCTTTGATGAACATAGATGAACCCTGCTAAACAGGCAACATTTCTGACTACGGATCAGAAGGTTTGAGGTTCGAATCCTCAGGGGTGCGCCACTCATT
>JAGRPD010000178.1 GCA_020439875.1 Verrucomicrobiales bacterium | reverse complement strand
CTCCCTCAAATGATAAGACCGTGGCTTTCCGACGCATTCTACCCGACCGCCACCGCGTCGTGGCCTTGGCCGTTTCCACCCCAAGGTGCGAACGTGAGCCAACCACGCCTACCTCGGACCCACCACCATACCCTCTGGGACGAACGTAAGCCTCAAAGGAAATCCCAAAGAAAGACCATTCACTCCCCATTTTTTATCCACCATCTTCTACCAAAACTCATTCTGACGACCCACAGCCCTCCCTCCAAGGCCGTTCCATAGGTTTGACGTTCTCACCCCGACGGTCGCGAGATGCACCTGCATCACGAGAACTCCAAATCAACTCCCCACCCTCAAGCAAAACTCACATATTCCCCTACAACCACCCGCCATAAGCCCCCACTTCCGCGCAGCAGCGAGTCTCCATTTGGCCTATCGCAAACATGCCAAGGCTCACCGAAGCGACCCCATCACGCCAACCACTCTGGATCGAAAGGTCAAGATCGCCTCCACCCACCGGCAAGAACCCGCCCACCTCGCTGAGCGGAAACCCCATTCAAAAACACAACTTGCATAACATCCCGGCCAATCTGCGGCGCGGTGGATGTGGGGGCGTCATGAGCAAGCGAAGCTGGATGACTGGGAGTGCGACTCATGCGGGAAGTTCTAAGAGATGGCGGCCCCCCATGAACAAGCCCAAACCTCATCCCATCCCGTGGTCTGCATCAAGGCTCAAGCAGGTTGCACTTGCCAGTCACCTCCTTCTCAAACAAGACTGCGCCCATGGAAACTTGGCTGCTCTTTTTCCCTGGCGTCCTGCTGCTCGGCATCGTCGCGCAGTGGATCGCTTGGCGCTTCCGGTTTCCCTCCATCCTCGCCCTCCTGGTGTTTGGTTTTATCGCCGGGCAGTTCATGGATCAGTCTCGATTCGTCAACTCGGACGCCCTCTTCGCCGTGGTGTCCCTCTCGGTGGCCGTCATCATGCTCGAGGGCGGTCTGAGTCTCCACCTCAAAGAGTTGAAGGAGGCGGGCCGGCCCGTTTTGCGCCTCATCAGCCTCGGGGCCGCCATCACCTGGGTGCTCGCCTCCATCCTGCTCCATTATCTCGGAGGTTTCGGCTGGCGGGTGGCGCTGGTGGCCGGTGCCATCCTCGTCGTGACCGGACCGACGGTCATCGGCCCGCTGCTCCGCAACGTCCGCCCCAAACGCCCTCTGAACGCCATCTTGAAGTGGGAAGGCATTGTCATTGATCCCGTCGGGGCCGTCCTCGCGGTCCTGGTTTTCGGCGTGCTTTTCGGCCAGGATGGTCACGCCCTATCGCTGATGGATGCCCTGAAGCAACTCGGCATGACCCTGCTCGTCGGCCTCGGCCTCGGCTCGGCCGCTGCCTACGGACTGGTCATTGCGCTGAAAAAGCATCTCGTGCCCGACTTCCTGCAAAGCGTGCTGACGCTCTCCATCGCCGTCGCTCTCTTCGCGATCTCCAACCTCATCCAGCACGAATCCGGACTCGTCACCGTCACCGTGCTGGGAATGGGACTGGCCAATCAACGGAAGGTCTCCATCACCCACATCGTCGAGTTCAAGGAGAACCTGCGCGTCATCCTCATTTCGAGCCTTTTCATCGTGCTCGCCGGACGCGTGCAACTGGCCGATATCGTCTCTGTTTGGAAAGAAGCCCTGCTCGTCATCGCCGGTTTGGTGATCCTCGTGCGGCCTCTCTCCGTCTGGCTCAGCCTGATGGGCACGAGTTTGAAACGCGAAGACAAGGCCTTCATCGCCATGCTGGCCCCGCGAGGTATCGTGGCGGCTGCGGTCTCGGCCATCTTTGCCCTCGAGCTGGGAGAGAGCGGCGGGCCCTTCGCCGCAGAGGCTCAGCGCATCGTGCCCATGGTGTTCAGCATCATCTTTGCCACCGTCACCCTCTATGGCCTGCTCGCCGCCCCGCTGGCCCAGCGCCTCGGCGTCGCCAGCCCGAACCCTCAGGGCATCATCTTTGCGGGCTCGTCCCATTGGGTCATTCAGGTCGGCCTCGCTCTTCAGGAAAAAGGCTACCGCATCCTGATCATCGACCGCAATTACCACGCCGTCAGCACCGCGCGAATGGCTGGGCTCCCCGCCATGCACGCCAACGTCATTTCCGATTTCGTCACCGAGGAGGTGGACCTCTCCGGCATCGGACGCATGCTCGCCGTCACCGCCAACGATGAAGTCAATGCTCTCGCCTGCATCGCCTTCAGCCACACCCTGGGCCGCTCCCACGTCTATCAGCTGGAACCCGTGGACGCCGCCCTGCAAGCCCGCAAAACTTTCTCCGACAAACTCTCCGGACGCCGACTCTTCGCCCCCGGCATCACCACCCCCTTGCTGCACCAGATGGAAATCGATGGCTGCGAGGCGAAAGTCACTCGCCTCACCAAAGAGTTCACCTTTGCCCAATTCACCGCCCATTACGGCACCGACGCCATCCCCATGTTCGTCATCCGTCCCTCCGGCACCCTCAAAGTTCGCACCCAAGAAGATGCCCCTCCCAGCGAGGGCGACCTCCTCGTGAGCCTCACCCGCCGCGGCACTCCCACCGCAGACGAGTCCACCTCCGCCTAACCCAACCACCCGCATGGAAAAACGCTACGCCGTCGCCCAACTGGATGAACTCTCCCCCGTGCCCTGCCCCTGCGGTCAGGCTCGACGCGCCTTTGCTGAGCCGTGGAATTCCCTCGCCACCGTCCACCTCACCGAGATCTCTCGCGACAGCCGCCCGCACTTCCATAAAGCCATGACGGAAATCTACGTGGTGCTCGAGGGGGAAGGCCACTTGGAGGCCGATGGTGAAATCATTCCTCTCAAACCCCTCACCACCGTCATGATCCGCCCCGGCTGCCAACACCGCGCCGTAGGCCAGCTCAAAATCCTCAACATCCCGATGCCGCCGTTTGATCCCACCGATGAATTCGAAGCCGACGGCACCCCGTCCCTGCTGCGACCGTCGGAATAAGCGGCACCTCGATCTCTCAAAGGCTCGCCCTGGCTTCCAGGGTTGCATTTCTCGGCATCGGCCCCTAGAGACCTAGATGCCAGTTCCTTCAGCACCAGCCCTGCTGTGCACCGATCTGGATCGGACTTTGCTGCCAAACGGACCCCAGGCGGAGAGTCCGCTGGCACGTCCCTTGCTCCGTCACTGGCTCCAGCATAGCGGCACCCGTCTCGCCTTTGTCAGCGGCCGCCGACTCGATCTCCAACTCGCTGCCATTCAGAAATACGACCTGCCCCTCCCTCATCACATCATCGCCGATGTCGGAGCCAGTTTGTACGATCTCGGCCCCACCGGTTGGGTGCCCAACGCCGCCTGGCATCAACAGCTTTCCCTTTCATGGCAGGGTCAAACTTGGCGCGATATCCTCCCCCTCCTCACCGATCTGCCAGGACTCCAGCCCCAGGACGAAGCCGACCAAGCCGATCACAAACTCAGCTTCAACGTGGCCGATCCCGGCCTCCGCAGCGCTCTGCTCCCCACCGTTTCCCAGCGCCTCCAGGCCGCAGGCCTCCGCTGCGACCTCATCTGGAGCGTCGATGAAACGTCCGATATCGGCCTGCTCGACGTCATGGCGGCGGGTGCCACCAAGCTCGGAACCGTGCGCTGCCTCGCCTCTGACGCCCAGCTGCCCCCCTCCGCCATCCTCTGTGCCGGGGACAGCGGCAATGATCTGCCCCTTCTCACCAGTGAATTTCCCGCCGTGCTCGTCGCCAACGCCACCGACGCCGTCCGAGCCGAGACCTTGGATGCAGCCGCAGCCGCCGGTCACCCCTCTCAGCTCCACGTCGCTCAGGGGGGATTCCTCGGCATGAATGGCTGCTACGCCGCCGGCATCCTCGAAGGCATCGCCCACTTTTTCCCCGCCGCCCGCCTCTGGCTCGAAGCCGCGCAGCTTCCCACCTCCTAACTCCATTTTTTCTGCCCCCCATGCGAATTCACCTCCACAGCCTGCATGGCCTCTTCCGTGGCAACGATCTCGAAATCGGACGCGACGCCGACAATGGCGGCCAAATCGTCTATGTCATGGAGCTGGCCAAAGCCCTCAGTGAAAAAGAGGAAGTCACCCACGTCGATCTCTTCACCCGGCGGATCGATGATCCCCCCACCAGTCGCGACTACGTCCAGCCCATCGAGCGTGTGAATGAAAAGCTCTCCATCCGGCGCATCTGGTGTGGCGGCAAAAAATACCTGCCCAAAGAAAAACTCTGGCCCCATCTGGATGAATACGTCGCCAACGCCATCTCCCACATCAAGCAGGAGAACGTCATGCCAGATTGGATCCACGGTCATTACGCCGACGCCGGTTACGCCGCAGCGGAACTCTCCGCCATGCTCAATGTCCCCTTTTGCCAAACCGGTCATTCCCTCGGCAAACCGAAACTCCGCAAGCTGCTCGACTCCGGCATGCTCGAGTCCGACGCCCAGACCCGCTACCAATTCGATCGACGCTTCGCCGCTGAAGACACGACCCTCGTCAATGCCGAATTCATCGTCACCTCCACCACTCAGGAGATCTCCACCTACGAGGTTTACGCCAGCTTTGATCGCGCCGAATTCCACGTCATCCCACCCGGCATCAACTTCGACCGCTACTTCCCCTACCACCTCGACCTCGTCGCACCCGATCGCATCCCCGTCGAGCGCATGGCCGCCAAACTCTCCGCCCGCGAGAGTCTCGCCAACTTCCTCTCCCAACCCGATAAACCCTTCATCCTCGCCCTCTGCCGACCCGATGCCAAAAAAAACATCGACGGCCTGCTCCACGCCTACGGCACCGACAAAAGCCTCCAGGCTCTGGCCAATCTCGTCATCTTTGCCGGCATCCGCAGCGACATCGAGCAGATGGCACCCGGAGAACGCGAGGTCCTCACTGAGATCCTCCTGTTGATGGACAGGTACAACCTCTACGGAAAACTCGCCATCCCCAAGAAACACGACGTCGAACACGAAGTCCCCGAAATCTATCGCCTCTGTGCCGAACGCAAAGGCGTCTTCATCAACATCGCCCTCACCGAACCCTTTGGCCTCACCATCCTCGAAGCCACCGCCAGCGGATGCCCCGTCGTCGCCACTGAGGATGGAGGCCCCGCCGAGATCCTGCCCAAATGTCAAAATGGCCGCCTCGTTCCCCCCCGCGACACCGCCGCCATCCAGCAAGCATTGCGTGACATCCTCGTCGATCCTGAAAACTGGTCCGCCATGTCTCGCCGAGGCATTGAAAAAATCCGCGAGCACTACAGCTGGCAAGCCCACGTCACCCGCTACCTTCAGCTCGTTCAGGACAATCGCGGAGCCTCTCGTGGTCTCGGCAAAAAGAACCTCCAGCAAAACTCCCGCATCTATCACCGGCTCAAAAAAGCCACCCGCATGATGATCGCCGACGTGGACGGCACCCTCGTCAGTGAGACCGGCGATGATCAAGGTCTCGAGGAACTCAAGCATCTCCTGCGAGAGCGCGGGGACGACTTTGTCTTCGGCATCGCCAGCGGCCGCTCCCTCAGCAGCCTCGAAGCCCTCTTTCAGCAGCACGACCTACCGACACCCGACGTCGTCATCTGCAACGTCGGCTCCCGTATCAGCCATGGTTTCAATCCCACCGAGGTGGACAAAGCGTGGATCGATCACATCGACTACCGCTGGAATCCCAGCGCCATCATCGCCGCGCTTCGCGACATCCCCGGCCTCAAACTCCAAGAAGACGCCCTGCAGACCGCCCACAAAGTCTCCTGGTACATGGATCGCGAAACCGTCCCCGATGGCATCCCCGAAGAATTCCTGCGCGAAAAGCTCGGTCGCCTCGCCCGTCACGCCAACCTCATCATCACCCACGCCGCCTACCTCGACGTGCTGCCTCGGCGCGCCTCGAAAGGCCGCGCCGTCCGCTTCATCGGCAACAAATGGAACATCCCTCTGCGTCACACCATCGTCTTTGGCGATGCCGGCAACGACCTCGACATGTTCACTGGAGCGACTCGTGGAGTCGTCGTCGGCAATCACTCACCCGACATGGAAATCTTGCGCGGCCAACCCGGCGTCTATTTTTCCTCTCAGCCAAGCGCCGCCGGAATCCTGGATGGCCTGCGCCACTTTGACATCCTCACCCACTGAACCTTCCGGCACCCTTTTTGCTTCCCACACACCGCTCATGATCACCGCCCCCGAACGCCAAGCATGGCTCGACCGCCAGGGCCGCTCCTCTTTTGAACGCATCATCCCCCGCCTGCGGGACCGCTTTCCCACCGTGCCCGAGGGAGAGTGGCAAGTCTTCACCGACCGCATGCGCCAGTATTTCCAACCCCTCTTCCACCTCCTCTACGAACTCTACAGCGGTCACTACGACTTCTTCTATCACCTCGAGACCATCATGACCTCCGCCACCCGCATGTGGGTCGAGCGGCCCACCGAACTCAAAGGACTCGACGCTCAACGCGAAGCCGATCCCGGCTGGTACAAATCCAATCAAATGGTCGGCTACATCATCTACGCCGACCTCTTCGCTGGAGACATCCCTGGCATCCGCAACCGCATCCCCTACCTCAAGGAACTCGGCGTCTCCTACCTCCACATCATGCCTCCCTTCAAATGCCCCGAGGGAGACAACGACGGCGGCTACGCCATCAGCTCCTACCGCGAGATCGAGCCCCGCCTCGGCACCATGGAGGACCTCGCCCAGCTCGCATCCGACCTCCGCCGCCATGGCATCAGCCTCTGCCTCGACTTCGTTTACAACCACACCTCCGACGAGCACGAATGGGCTCGCAAAGCCCTCGCCGGAGATCCCGACTACCAAGACTGCTACCGGATGTACGACGATCGCACCCTGCCCGATCAGTTCGAACAGACCGTCAATGCCGTCTTTCCCGACGAGCACCCCGGCTGCTTCACCTACCGCAGTCGCATCCGCAAATGGGTCTGGACCACCTTCAAAAACTATCAGTGGGACCTCAATTACGAAAACCCCATCGTCTTCGCCAAAATGGCCGAAGAAATGCTCTTCCTCGCCAATCAAGGCGTGGAAATCCTCCGCCTCGACGCCGTCGCCTTCGTCTGGAAGCGCCTCGGCACCAGCTGTGAAAATTTGCCAGAGGCTCACAAAATCATCCAGGCCTTCAACCTCCTCATTCGCATCACCGCACCCGCCCTCGTCTTCAAATCCGAAGCCATCGTCCACCCCGA
>JAGRPD010000177.1 GCA_020439875.1 Verrucomicrobiales bacterium | reverse complement strand
CCCGACTCTGGAGAGATCAGGCTACATGTGGCACGCTGTCGGCGAACGTAGCTCGATCTCTCCCGAGTCGAGCCCTAGTGCTGGGAGAGCGGGACGGTGTGGGGTTAGGAAGAGTAGGACGCCCGCAAGCAAGAGGGCGGATGCGATCTGGATGCATTGCAGGGAGCGCCGATGGAACGGAGTCACCCAAGCAAGGGGCACGATGAAGATCAAGCAGCGCAGCAGCCAGGGGCGCATGGGTTTGGAGGCTAGGGTTTGGCAGCGCCGGTGGCGGTGGCGGGAGACGGGGCGGGGTGCAGACGTTGATCCAGGTCTTTGATGAAGGCCTGATCCTCGGGGCTGAGGCGTTTCAATGGCAACTCGTAGGCTTTTTGTCCGATGAGCAATCGGACCTGATCGGCCCGGAGGACGGTGGGTGGGCCATTGAGGGCGGGTGCTTGGGCTTCAGGCAGAGGCTTGCCGGTCTCGACTTCGACGACGGTTTGCTCCCAGGCGATGAGTTTGCCGACGAGGGTCTTGCCATCGTTGGAGGTGAAGGCTCGGGCGGGGCTGAGGACGAGGTAACTGACGTGGCGGGTGATGCTGCTGCTCTTGGGAGTGGCGGCGTTGAGGCTGGCGGTGCCGCTGCCTTCGCTCAGATTGCCGGTGGCGCGCGTGGTGAACTTGGTGGGGGTGGTGGGGACCACCTGCGCCCAGCCTGCGAGGGGCGCGGCGAGCAGGACAGCGACGAGGGCGCGGCGGAGCGGGGCGTGCACGGGATTACGGCTGGTGGGGAGGTGGGGCTCCGCTGAGGGTGGGGACGCGGAGCAAGAACATGTCGGCCGTGATGTAGAGGCTGCGTCCATCGGTGTCTCCCCAGGCGCAGTTGGCGGTGGCTTGACCGGTCAAAATGGTGCTGAGATGTTTTCCATCAGAACTCAGAATCAGCACGCCGCCAGGTCCGGTGGTCCAGATGTTGCCGAGGCGGTCGATTTTTAATCCGTCGCAGCCGCCTTTGCGGTCGGGGCTTTTCAAAGGTGTGGCGTCAAACAGCACGCGCCCATTTTTCACGCTGCCGTCGGGGGCGAGATCGTAAGCATGCACGTGGGGGTGATCTTTGTCCGAGACGGCGACGTAGAGCGTCTTGGCATTCGGGCTGAGGGCGATGCCGTTGGGCCATGTCAGATCGCGATCGACGAGGCTGATCTGGCCGTCTGGTGCGAGGCGGAAGACGCCGTGAAAATCCAGCTCCCGCAGGGGCGAGTCCGGTCCGCCTTTTAGACCGTAGGAGGGATCGGTGAAGTAAATGCTGCCATCGGGATGAATCACGAGGTCGTTGGGGCTGTTGAAGCGCTTGCCTTCGAAGGTCGCGGCCAGTGGGGTGAAGCTTCCATCTTTCTCCAGGCGAGCCACCTGACGATTGCCGTGCTGGCAGAGGATGAGGTGGCCCTGCGCGTCGCGTGCCAGGCCATTGGAGCCCTGGGGGCGATCACTCTCGGTGCCCGGTGCGGAGCCGGACGGATGTAGAAAGGCGCTGGCTTGTTTGTCGCCCGGTGCCCAGCGAAAAACGGTGTTTTCCGGTACGTCGGAGAAAAGCAGGTGATCGCCCATCCACACGGGGCCTTCAGACCAGTTGAAACCGGAGGCCAGGACTTCGATGGAGGTACCGGGAGCGATGAGGGCGTCCAGCGCGGGATCGAGCCGCTCGATGCTCCCGGAAAACGGGGGGGTATCGGTTTCGGCGGCGAGGGCGCAGGAAGCGCCGAGCAGGACGGCGAGCAGGCAGGGCGTGCGGGGGGCGATCATGACGGACTTAAGAAAGGAGTAGGATGAGCAAAGCGGGTTCGCGGCTCGATGTCGAGTCGGATCTCGGGGAGAGGCGGTGATGGATGGAAGCCTCTGGTGCTTTGAGATCGAGCGGGCTGGAGGGAAAAGCTGCGTGCCTTCGCCGTTGACGCTGGGAACTCGGCAGCGGATCGTTTCGGCATGTCTGCCCGTGAGCGATTGCGTCAACTGCCTGCCCTGGATCAGCTGCTGCTGGCGGTGCAGCGGGAGATGGAGGTGAATTTGCCGGATGCCCTGGTCACCGAGGTCCTGCGTCAGGAGCTGGCGCGGCTGCGGGAGAAAATGCTGGCGGGGGAGGATCCGGGGGAGGAGGCGCTGACGCTGCCTGCTCTGACGGCTGGGCTGCGGCGGCTGGCGGCGGCACGGCTGCGCGGTGTGATCAACGCCACCGGGGTGCTGATTCACACCAACCTGGGACGCACGCCGCTGAGCCAGCGGGCAGTGGAAAAGCTGGCGGAAGTGGGAAGAGGGTATTGCAATCTGGAGCTGGATTTGACCACGGGGCAGCGCGGTGGGCGCGGCCTGCTGGCGGAGACGGCGCTGGCCCAGCTCTGTGGTGCCCCG
This sequence comes from Verrucomicrobiales bacterium, assembly GCA_020439875.1. GTDB lineage: Bacteria > Verrucomicrobiota > Verrucomicrobiia > Verrucomicrobiales > Verrucomicrobiaceae > JAGRPD01. The sequence goes on along the minus strand of JAGRPD010000177.1, from coordinate 4,359 downwards.
GCAGCCACGGTGGTGAACAATTGCGCGGCGGCACTGGTGCTGATTTTGCGCGCACTCATCACCCCGGAGCGGCGGGAGGTGGTGGTATCTCGCGGGGAGCTGGTGGAGATCGGCGGGGGCTTTCGCATCCCCGAGATTTTGGCCACCAGTGGGGCGGTGCTGAAGGAGGTGGGCACGACGAATCGTACGCGTTTGGCAGACTATCGGAGCGCGGCCAGTCCGGGGGTGGCGATGCTGCTGAAGGTGCATCGCAGCAATTTCCACATGACGGGTTTTGTGGAGGAAACGCAGCCGGCTGAGCTGGCGGCGCTGGGTCGGGAACTGGGTGTGCCGGTGGTGGGAGATCTCGGCAGTGGGGCGGTGCGGGATCCGGCACAGTGGCATCGTCTGCCGCATGAACCTGCGCCGCAGGAGTGGCTGCAGGCGGGCATGGACCTGGTGTGCGTCAGTGGGGACAAGCTCTTCGGTGGTCCCCAGGCAGGCATCATCGCGGGAGGTCAGGAATGGGTGAGCCGACTGAAGCGGGATCCGTTTTTCCGGGCATTGCGCGCGGACAAGCTGGTGCTCGCGGCGGTGCAGGAGACGGCGTTGGAGAGCCTGGAGGTTGGGTCTGAGCTGCCGTTGCATGCGGCGATGGCGGTGCCTTTGCAGACGTTGCAAAGCCGCGCTGAAGCTCTGGTTCGAGAGCTTGAGGCCCCCGCTGCGGCGCATGGGGTGCAGCTGGCCGTGCGGCAGGCGGAGGCCAGCGTGGGCGGTGGCACCATGCCTGCGGCGCGGCTGCCCTCGGTGGTGGTGGAACTGCGCGCGCGGCGGGACGGCGAGATGCAGGCTCTGGCGGAGCGCTTGCGCTGGGGGGAGACGCCGATCATCGGCTATCTGGAAGACAGCGCGTTGCGACTGGACCTGCGCACGGTGCCTGCGGATTTGGATCCGATCTTGCGGGCAAACTTGCGCGCGGCTTGGATCAGCGGCATAGAGGGAAAAAATGAGCCACATGCTGGATCCTGAATTGTCCCTGGTGGACGTGCGCGCCTACTTCGTGAGGCATCGAAATGCCCTGTTGGTGCGGGGGCGGATGAGTCCGATGTACATGGACTATTACATGCACCTCATGCAGCATCAGCTGAAGCAGACGGAGGCGCAGGATGATCTCTTGAAAGTGCTTTTGGCCGCCCTAGTGCTGCACCTGGCCTCCCGCCCGCAGGATGAGAGCTGCGCCTGGACCGTGAATCTGCAAAAGCCGCTGATGAATCTTTTCGTCGCCGGAGGCTCGCGGCCAGGGCGGGTGACGGGGCGGATTTTCACCGAGGACATTCGGGAGGATCGTGAGGGCCTGTTCATCTCCCAATCCGTGCGGCCGAACCATCCTCCGAGGCAGAGCATGGTGCCGGTAGAGGGGGCCGACATTCTCTCTCTGGTGGAGTCTTTCTACACGCAGAGTGAGCAGCGATTGACCCGCCTCTTCCAGCTCGATGACGAGGAGTTTGTGCAAATCTCCGCCGAACCCGATTGCGATGAAGCCTGGCTGGAGGCGCTCACCCAGGCCGATCTGGCCGATCTCGGAGAACGGGAGCATCTGACCCTGCTGGAGACACGCGGTTATGTCTTTGACTGCGGTTGCGCGGCGGAACGGCTTTATCCCCTCATTGCGCGGCTGCCTGAGGAGGATCTGACCTTTGTCTTCGAAGACGGCGTGGCCGTCATCCAATGCCCCCGCTGCGGAGCCCGCTACCATGTGACTCGGGAGCGATTTGACGACTGGCGTGAGCAGCAGGCGGAAGGCGGTGCATCCTGAGGTTCGGGAGATTTTGATTGTGCCCCCAGGGGCTTGCAGTTACGTGAACGCCATGAAAATCAAGTTGTTGGGGATCGCAATCTTCGTGGGAATGTTGGGCGTGCAGGGAGCGTCGGCAGAGTCCGCCGCCGACATCGTGACACGGTTTGAGAAAGAAAAATCCGCCGCTCTGGAGGCCTACCTGAAACAAGACCCTCGCCCGCAGGATGCGGCAGAGGCGCAGGATGCCCTCCTGTTCAGCTACGAAAAGCTCAAGGATTTCGACAAGATGGGGGCCATTCTGGAAAGCCGATTGGCCGCCATGCCCAAAGGAGCTGACCTGCCGCCCCAGGAATACTTTGGCGGCCTGCAAGTCCTCCTCCAGGTGCTGCGTGCGGGGCCCGGACGTGAAGCCGCCCTAGCTCGGGTGGAGCAGGCCAAGCGCGAGGTGGAAGGCCACCCTCAAGCCACCGAGATGAAGGAATTCATCCAGCAGATCGCGGCGGAACTCAATCAGCCGGAGGTTGGAGACGAAATGAAGCTCGCCTTCACCTGCCTCGACGGCCACGAGGTGGATCTCGAAAAGCTGCGTGGCAAAGTGGTGCTGGTGGATTTCTGGGCCACCTGGTGTGGACCCTGTGTCGCCGAGATGCCCAACGTGCACGCCACCTATGAAGCTCTGCACGATCAGGGATTTGAAGTGATCGGCATTTCCTTGGATGAAGACGAGGCAGCGCTGAAGTCCTTCATTCAGGAAAACAAAATTCCCTGGCCGCAGAGTTTTTCAGGAAAAGGATGGGAGTCTCCCTTGGCCCAGAAATTCGGCATTGGTTCGATCCCAGCGACCTTTTTGGTCGGGGGGGATGGCAAGATCGTCGGCAAAGACTTGCGTGGAACCGCCCTGAAAGAAGCCGTCACTGCGGCGCTGAAAAAGGCTGAAAAAGGCAAGTAAGTCGTCGCTTCCTGGCAGCCGGTTCAGGCCTTTAAGATCTCCGTCTCGCCCTCGCTGCGCGCCACGATCACGGCCCCGCAGGAGTCGCTGAAGATGTTGACCGTGGTGCGGCACATGTCCAGCAGGCGATCCACGGCGAGGATCAGGCCGATGCCTTCCACTGGCAGACCCGTGGCATTGAGGATGATGACGATGGCCACAAGGCTCGCTGACGGTACGCCCGCCACGCCGACACTCGTCAGCAGGGCCAGCATCACCACGGTGAACTGCGTGGCAAAGGGCATCTCCACCCCGTAGGCCTGGGCAATGAACATGGCGGCCACACATTCGTAAAGAGCGGTGCCGTCCATGTTGATCGTGGCTCCCAGCGGCAGCACAAAGCTGGTGGTTCGATTGGAAACCCCCGCACGCCGCTCTACGCAGTCCATGGAGACGGGCAGCGTCGCCATCGATGAGTCCGTGGAAAAAGCCGTGATCATCGCGGGCGTCATCGCTTTGAAATGGCGCACCGGATTCACCCTCCCCAGCACGATGAGCAGCAGCGGCAGCACCACAAAGGTGTGAAGGTTGAGTGCCAGCAGCACCGTGAGGGCAAACCACAGCACGGGCACGATCGCCTCCAATCCCGTCGTGGCAAACACCTTGGCCACCAAGGCGAATACCCCCAGCGGCGCAAACTTCATCACCAAGTCGGTGATGCCGAGCATGATGTCGTTCACTCCCTCCCAAAATCGCACCACAGGCTCGCGCCGCTGCGGGGTGAGCTGCGCGGCAAAAAATCCGAACAGCAGCGCAAAGGTGATCAAACCCAGCATCTGCCCCTCCGCAGCGGCGGCGATGATGTTGGGTGGCACCATGCGCAGAAAAACCTGCATCACGGAGTCGGTGGAGTGCTCGCTCACCTCAGCGAGTTTTTCCTCGGTGTTCGCCGCGAGTTCCACCGTCTCATGCAGCGGACGCCCTTCCACGAGGCCTGGTTGCATCACATTGACCAAGGCCAGCCCCAGTACGATGGCCAGCAGGCTCGTCAGCATGTAGTAGCCCAGCGTCTTGACGCCCAATCGGCCAAATCCCTCCGTGGTTCCGATGCCCGCTACCCCCACGATGATCGATGCCATGACCAATGGCACGATGAGCATCTTCAGCGCATTCATGAAAAGCTGGCCGAGGAAGTCATACACTTCCGTCACCGCCAATCCGCCGATGGAGGCATCAGGAAAGGCCGTGCCGCAGATCACCGCGAGAATGAGGGCGATGAGGATTTGCCAATGCAGAGCGATCTTTTTCATGAGCCAAAAAGGAGTTTGAATGAGGCATCATCAGTCCAACCCGAATCGAAATGGCAGACAAGGGAAAAGGGCTTGGTTCTGAGGAAGGCTGGGCTGTAGGGGCGGGCAGTGACCGCCTGGGGTGGGAGAGTGGGGAGTGGAGAGTGGAGAGTGGAGAGTGGAGAGTGGAGAGTTGAGAGTGGAGAGTGGTGCTGTAGGGGCGGGCAGTGACCGCCTGGGGGGTGAGAGTGGAGAGTGGGGCCGTAGCGGCGGTTGTAAAACCGCCGTGCGATGGAGGCGACAAAGCCGAGCCCATGAACCGCGCCACGCTCCGCAGGTGATTGAGACGAGGATTGAGACGAGGA
>JAGRPD010000018.1 GCA_020439875.1 Verrucomicrobiales bacterium | reverse complement strand
CGATACCGGTGCCGCCATTGACGAGCATTTGAGGAAAGGCCGAGGGCAGCACGGTCGGCTCCTCACGGGTCTCATCGTAGTTTTGCACCCAATCGACGGTGTCCATGTCGAGGTCTGCCATCATGGCATTGCCCAAATGAGTCAGCCGCGCCTCGGTGTAACGCATGGCGGCGGGCGGGTCACCTTCCACCGAGCCAAAGTTCCCCTGCCCGTCCACCAGCGGATCCCGCATGGACCAGGGCTGCGCCATATTGACGAGGGTGGGATAGATGGCCTGGTCTCCGTGGGGGTGATAGTTACCCATCGTCTCCCCCACGATCTTGGCGCACTTCAGATGCTTTTTGTTGGGTTGTACGCCCAGCTCATTCATCGCGAAAAGCAGACGCCGCTGGGAGGGTTTGAGTCCGTCCCGCGCATCGGGCAGCGCGCGGGAAATGATGACGGACATGGAGTAGTCGAGGAAGGAGGACTTCACCTCCTCATCGACATTGATGGAACGAATGGTGGGATCGTCAGACATGCGAGATCAGAACAAAAGGGATTTACAAACAGGGCGGATCGAACTCACACGTCGAGGTTGCGCACGTTGAGCGCGTTTTCTTCAATGAAGTGGCGGCGCGGCTCGACGACGTCACCCATCAGGATGGTGAAGATGCGGTCGGCCTCGATGTCGTTGTCCTCACTGAGGTTCACGCGCAGCATTTGCCGCTTCGAGGGATCCATCGTCGTTTCAAAGAGCTGTTTGGCGTTCATTTCACCCAGCCCTTTGAAGCGTTTGATTTCGATGCCGCGCTTGCCGATTTGCAGCACCTTGTCGAGGATGCCCGGGACATTGAAGACAGGGTGGGCCACGGCTTTTTCGCCCTCTCCCTCCACCACTTCAAACAGGGGCTGATCCTGGCTGCTGAAATGATCGATGTGCAGCCCGAGTTCATCGAGCTTGGCAAACAACTTCCGCATCGGCACGGCCTCGTGCACCTCGATCAACCGCGCGCGGCGAGTGACGCCAGCGGGTGAAGGCGCGGTGCCATCTGCCGCTGTGCCGCCAAACAACGGCAAGTCGGGATTGTCCCGTGCAAAATCGGCCAGCGCGGTGTCATCGACGAGGTAACGCATCGACTCCTCGTTGCCCTCCCGCAGATGCACCATGAACTTCGGCAGCACGCCGGTCTCCGCGTTGCGCGCCTGGAGGTAGTCGTCAAAATCTCCGCCTTGGCGGCGGATCACATCGGCAAAGCGCGACAGCGGAGCCAGCAGTTCCAGGATTTCCTTGAGCCGCGCCGGATCCACCATGCTGCCGTCAGGCCGCCTCAGCGTCACTTCCTCCGCGCCGAGGTCCGTCAAGATCCGCCCCAGCGCCGCGTCATCCATGACGTACTCCTCGCGCTTTTTGCGGATCACTTGATACAGCGGTGGTTGGGCGATGTAGAGGTAGCCTTTGCGAACGAGTTCCGGCATGTGGCGGCAGAAAAAGGTCAGCAACAAAGTGCGGATGTGGGAGCCGTCCACGTCGGCGTCGGTCATGATCACGACTTTGTGATAACGCGCCTTGGCGAGGTTGAAGCTGCCTTCATCCTGACCGTCACCAATGCCGGTGCCGATCGCCGTGATCATGGCTTGGATCTCGCGATTTTGCAGCGCTTTATCGAGGCGGGCTTTCTCCACGTTGATCAGCTTGCCACGCAGCGGCAGGATGGCCTGGGTACGGCGATCTCGCCCCACCTTGGCGGAGCCACCAGCGGAGTCACCCTCGACAATAAACAGCTCGCTCTTCGACGGATCACGCTCGGTGCAATCGGCCAATTTGCCAGGCAGCCCGCCGCCGCTCATCGCGCTCTTGCGCACGGTCTCCCGCGCCTTGCGCGCGGCCTCCCGGGCACGGGCGGCGGTGAGGATCTTGTTGATCAGTTTTTTGGCGGTCTCAGGATTCTCATCCATGAACGCCATCAGGCCCTCATAAGCCACGGAGTTCACCACTCCTTCCACCTCGTTGTTCACCAGCTTCACCTTGGTCTGGGCGTTGAAGCGGGGGTTGGGCAGCTTCACACTCAAGACGCAGACGAGACCCTCCCGGCAGTCGTCACCCGAGATTGGCGGGTCTTTCTCTTTCTGCAGGTTGTTCGCCTTGGCGTATTGATTGACTGCCCGGGTGAGTGCGGAGCGGAAGCCGCTCAGGTGGGTGCCGCCATCCGGGTTGGGGATGGAGTTGGCGAAGGGCAGGATCTGCTCGTTGTAGCTGTCGTTGTAATGCAGCACGCAATCGACAAAGACTCCTTCCTCTTTGCCCTCGATCTCCACATTGCGTCGCCCACTGATGACGATCGGCTCGGCATGGACCAGCGCCTTGTTCTGCCCCAGCTGACGGACAAACTCCGCGATGCCGTCTTTGTAAAAGAACGTCTCCTTCCGCTCCGGGCTCGGGCGTTCATCGATCAAGGTGATGGTCACACCCGGATTCAAGAAAGCCAGCTCGCGCAGACGCCGCGCCAGGAAGTCAAAGCTGAACTCCGTGGTGATGGTGAAGATCGTGGGATCGGGCAAAAAGGTGATCTTGGTGCCCGTGCGCTTTTTGTCCTCGAGATCGCCCATGACCTTGAGCGGGCTCGTCGTTTTGCCACGCTCAAACGAGATGGAGTGCAGCTTTCCATCGCGGCTGACCTCGGCCTTGAACCAGTCCGACAAGGCGTTGACGCACTTGGCACCCACGCCGTGCAGACCACCCGAGTACTTGTAGGCACCCTGGCCAAATTTGCCGCCTGCGTGCAGGTTCGTCAGCACCAGCTCCACCGCTGGCACGCCAAATTTCGGGTGGATCTCCACCGGAATGCCCCGGCCATTGTCTTCCACAGAGCAGGAACCATCCGCATGCAAACTGACGGTGATGTGACTGCAAAAACCGGCCAGATGTTCGTCGATGGAGTTGTCCAGCACCTCGAACACACAGTGGTGCAGGCCGCGTTCATCGGGATCTCCGATGTACATCCCGGGTCGCTTCCGGACGGCCTCCAGGCCCTCCAGTTTATCGATTTGCGCCGCACCGTAATCCTGCCCTTGGGATACGCCCGTGGACATGGCCTCCTGAGAAGAAAGGTCGTCTGACATGATGATGATTGAGAAAACATCCACCGCGAGAATCCGGACCAAGAAACCCCTCCGGAAACCGGCTCAATGAATGACTTTTTATCCTAGCGAGGGACGGGCCTCTGCCAAGGAAAAATCATCACAAAATCACCCTTTTTTAGCCACATTCTACCCACTATAAAAAAATCTCAACGAGTTCATTTTCAACTCATTGCGACAGCCGCTTCAAGCCCCTTCCCCTCCTCAATGAGAGGCCCCTTTTTAGGACCCCATTTCCTCTTGGATGATTTCGAAAATCTTCGGCTGAATCTTGCTCATCATCTCCCGATTGACCTCTCCGATCTTCGTGCCCACTTCAGTCGAAATCGTCAGGTACTTCTGCATCGCCGGATTCTCCAAAAGCGGCACCAATTCATTCAAATCCGCCAAACTCAGACGCTCCGCGTACAACGCCACCACCTGATCCTGGAGCTTGTCCCAACCCAGCTCTTCCTCCAGCAGCTGCACCACGCGGGTGACGGCGCGGCCAAACGCCTCCTGCTTCTCGATCGGCACCTGGAGCTTCATCTCCTCCATGGATGCGCGCACCGCGCCCATCGTCGTCTTTTCGAAGATCTCCTTCTGCCGCGTTGCTTTCAGCATTTTCAGCACCGCCTCGCGGTGCTCAGGGGTCACTTCAGCGGCGGGAGCCCAGCTCAATCCACTCAGGCTCAAAACGGCGATCAATAGCGTACGCGAAATCTTCATTCGCGGAGACTAGAGCCCTCCCTGGCTCCTCGCAAGAGGGACTTATCACTCCGCCAACGGCACAATGCGGGTCTGCGCCCGCCCGTCGGTCTCCAAACGCGCCGGATTGGTGTGCAGGGTCATCACCGTGCCAGCCGACGCCGCCCGATGCTCCCGTCCCATACCGATGATCCGTGGCCAACCCATCAACTGAATGCGCCCCGCCTTCGCGTCAAACGTCGCCTCCTCCGCATAGCCATGATACCTGCCCTCCTGGCTCTGCCCTTCCATCACCACCTCCACGTTGCCATTGGCCACCAGCCGGTCCATCGCCTCGGCACCGCCCTCCATGTGCACCACCATGTGATCCGCCGCCAGCTTCAGGCTCGGCGTCACCAGCCGCACATTGCCAGAAAAAACCACCGTGCGGGAGTCCAGATCAAAATTCGTCGCCGCGTCGGCGGTGATGTTGTACCCCACGCCATCCGGCACGGGATCGAACGGCTCGGGCAGCTCATCGAGCGCTCCGGCCAATTGCGGCTCGGTCGTGGAAGGGGGCTTGGACAGCTCGGACTGACCCGCTGCATCGACGGGGATCGCCTTGACCACCTTCGGCGTCGCTCCTCCTTCTCGAATCATCACATCCGTCGCCATCGTGGAGCGCTCCAGATCTCCGGGCCGAAATCCCATCTCGCGAATCGGCACGCGGCCTCCCTCGCCACGTCTCTCCATCACCGCGAAGCGACTCACCTCGCCCGAAGGAAACTGCGGCACCGTCGCCAGATCACTCTGCAAATCCATGCCCTCCGCGACACCGCGCGCGTCGTACGAAGAAATCGCCGCCGCTTCCGCATGCCCCAGACGCGGCTTGTCCGCACGAGTGACCTGGAAGTACGCAGCTGAAGCCGCCACTAAGGCAATCTGAGTCCCAACGATGTAAGGGGTGGCAGGCAAGACGAAAGAGGGGAATTGTTAATAAATCTAAAAATTTCACATTTAAAGAATTTTGTCAACTTTTTCACGATAACCGCACCACGATCGACTCCGAATCGAATCGATCCGATTTGATTTTGATTCGGAGGCCTGCCTCGGCGATGCTCTCCAATCCGCCCAGCAGCCCCTGCGGGCGAGTCTCTCACTGCACGCGCCTTCGCCGATTCCCCCCCATTTTCTCGCGTTTTGAAAAGCCTGTTTGATTCTCACCGCCTCGCCCCATGGCCGCGTCGTTTCTGGCGAGCGGTTTGCAGCCGCCTTCTGCTGCCGCTGCTGCTGGCAGGGGTCAGTTTGAACCTCTGTGGCGGAGCGGAACCCGAACTCCTGACGCACTCTCACCCAGATCCGAAATACGGAAAAGCGATCCCCTACCGCAAGGTGCCGGGGACCTCGGGCACGTTGGCTTTAGAAATCTCCAACAACCGGCTGTATGCGCTGGAGGATGGTGGGTTATCCATTTACGACATCACCGACCCGAAGCAGCCTCACCGGCTCGGACACGTCGGCGGCATGGGAAATGTGAGGCAGCTGCGGGTGCGGGGGCAGACGGCGTTTCTGACCGCACGCCAGTTTGGTCTCTGGGCCGTGGATGTCTCGGATGAGCGCCAGCCGAAGATTCTCGGCAACTTCGACGCGGTGGAAATGGCCACCGGATTGGATGTGGCAGGGGACGTGGCCTTCATTGGCAATCGCGTCTATGGCATCCAGTGCGTGGACGTCTCGGATCCCTCCCGGATGCGCCACCTTTCCTCGTATCGCACGGACGAATCCCAGTCCGTCCTGTATCGCGATGGATGGCTCTTCAGCGGTGACTGGGCCGGGGGAAAGGTCACTGTGCTGGACGTCACCGATCTCACCGCTCCGAAGCCCGTGTCGCAGATCCAGCTCGATGGATTTGGCGACGGCATGGCGGTGCGAGCCGGACTGCTGTTTGCCTCCACCGGGCAGCACAAAAAGAGCGGGCCTGAGGCGGAACGCCACGGTGCGGGCCATGGGTTGGATGTGTTTGACCTCACCGATCCGCAGCATCCGGTCAAACTCTCCCGGACCGACTTTCCCTCGATCTATTTTGGACCCTGCGACTACTGGACGCCGCGCCTCTCGGGCAGCTACTGCTTTGCCTCGGACACTCTCAACGGGCTGTTTTGGCTCGATGTGTCCGATCCGCGACAGCCGAAGATTTTGGGAAATCTGATCCTGCCCAAGTTCGACCCCGAAGATCCCGCCATCGGCGTGCCCTACGAGCAAAT
>JAGRPD010000176.1 GCA_020439875.1 Verrucomicrobiales bacterium | reverse complement strand
GCGGGCTCGACATTTCCTGCGGCTGCTTTGGCGGCCAAGCTGAGGTGTCGGATTATCTGGAACTGGTGGTTCGTGACGCGATTTTGCTGGCGCTGGGGGTGCTCTGCGCTGTGTTGGCGGCGCGTTCATCGTTGACGGAGGCTGCGGCTCACTCATGAAATACCACTTTGCATCGGACAATACGGCGGGCATCTGCCCGGAGGCTTGGCAGGCGCTGGCGGAGGCCAACGTCGGCTTTCAACCCTCCTACGGAGAAGACGCGATGACGCTCCGTGCCTGCGAGGCGTTTCGAGAGTTCTTTGAGACGGATTGCGATGTCTATTTTGTCTTCAATGGCACGGCGGCCAATTCCCTGGCGCTCTCCACGCTGTGCCAGAGCTACCACTCGGTGATCGTGGGGGATGTGTCGCACTGCGAGACGGATGAGTGCGGCGCTCCGGAGTTTTTTTCCAACGGCTCGAAGCTGCTGCTGGCGCGGACGGAGCAGGGAAAACTGGCCCTGGAGGATGTTGAGCGGCTGATCGGCAGTCGGACGGATCTGCATTTTCCCAAACCGCGCGGGGTGAGCCTGAGTCAGAGCACGGAGTTGGGCACGGTGTACTCGCCTGCGGAGGTGACGGCGTTGACGGATCTGGCTCACGCGCGGGGTTTGAAGGTGCACATGGATGGGGCGCGTTTTTTTAATGGGCTGCAGGCGGCGGGTTGCACGCCGGCGGAGGTGACGTGGCGGGCGGGCGTGGATGTGCTGTGCTGCGGTGGCACGAAGCTGGGCATGGCGGTGACGGAGGCGGTGGTGTTTTTTGATCGCGAGCTGGGGGCGGAGTTTGCCTGGCGTTGCAAGCAGGCGGGGCAGCTCAATTCAAAAATGCGCTTCATTTCCGCGCAGTGGTTGACGGTGCTGCAAGACGCCACTTGGAGGCGCTACGCGGCCCATGCGAATGCGTTGGCGCGTCGTCTGGCGGAGGGGATGGCGCAGCTGCCGGAGGTGCGGATTCTTTACCCGACGCAGGCCAATGCGGTGTTTGCAGCCCTGCCTGAGGCCACTCGCCTGGGGTTGGCGGAGCGGGGTTGGAAGTTTTACCAATTCATCGGCGGTGGCTGCCGCTTCATGTGCTCTTGGCAGCAGACGGAGGCCGATGTGGATGCGCTGCTGGCGGATGCTCGCTCGGCGGCGGGGATCACCACAGGGTGAAGCCGAGGCCCACGGCCTTGCGCACCTTCACACTGGCGATCAGGATGACGCCTGCCGCGCCGTAGGCGATGCTGGCGATGCCACCCCAGATCGGCAGCAGCCGACGGGTAAGGGTCACGGTTTCAGGATCTGTCACCGCTTCGGGGTGGAAGTTGATCACCCCAAATCCCGTCACAGCCAGAGCAACAAAACTCAGACCCAGAGCGAGCCGACACCAATCCTGGGCGGTGGTGACTCCGACGATGAGGCCGAGGGTGATGAGCAGCCAGGCGGTGGCGGCGGCACTGAGGAAAAAAAGGTGATGAAACAGCAGCAGCGCTGGGATCAGCCAACCGACCGCTAAGTGAGCGATCAGGATGCGGCGGGTGAACAGGATCTCCTGCTTGCGACCGATTTGGCGTTGGCGTTGGACATCCAGCATGACGGTGAAAGGGAAAAATCAAAAAGCGTCAGACCGCGCTGTGAAGCGCGTGTTCGAAACTGCCCTCGAAACGATCGATGTCTAGCTGTTTTTTGTCTAAGTTCTTTGCTGTTGAAAATAAAGGTATTTCGCGAGCATCAATCAGGCGAATTTATACGAGCTGCCAGGGGCCGCGCATGGGACGGGACAGCATGGCGGAGGCCTCGGCGTCATCGATCACTTGCTCGGTGGCCGGATCCCAGCGCAGGCGGTCGCGCCGCAGGCGCAGGGCGATGTTGGCCAGGTGGGCGATGGAGATGGAGCGGTGCGCGAACTCGATGGGCGCGGCGGTTTTGTCCTCGCCCCGGATGGCGTCGATGAAGTTGCGGAAGTGATCCTTGCTGGCAAACAGGTGCACGTCGTCCTCTTTGATCGGCTGCCGCAGGGAGATGGGCTCAAATTTTAATCCCCCCCGCACCGAGGTGATCGAGCCTTCCTCACCCACAAACTGGATGCCGGAACCAAAGTCCATCTTATCAGCGACGTGCACGGTAGTGCCGTCGTCGTAGCGGTAGCTGAAGTTGAACGTCGTTGGGGTGACGTAGAGGGAGCCTGGCTCGGGCCAGGTGGCCTTCAGATCGAAAAACTCCGACGGGCCACTGGCGTCGCGGTCCAGCGCCCATTGCACGATGTCCAAATGGTGCGCGCCAAAGTCGGTGATGTTGCCGCCGGAGTAGTCGTAGATCCAGCGCCAGTTCGAGTGCAGGCGGGCGGGGCAAAAAGGTGCCTCAGGGGCCGGGCCGAGCCAAAATTCATAGTCGAAGCCCTCCGGCACGGGAGCGGGCTCGGTCTGGGCTGCACAGCCGTTGTTGTCCCGGTTGTCGCTGGCGAGTCCGACGCGGATTTCCTTCAGCTTACCGAGCCGTCCGTTGCGGATCATCTCGCAGGCGAGCCGGAAGTGCAGGTCACTGCGTTGCTGACTGCCGGTCTGCCAGACGACGCCCGCTGCATTCACCGTATCACTCATGAAGCGGCCTTCCGCCACGGTGAGGCTGAGCGGTTTTTCACAATAGATGCTCTTGCCAGCGCGGGCGGCGGCCACGGCGATCAGCGCGTGCCAATGGTCCGGCGTGGCGATCAAGACGGAGTCGATGTCCTCCCGAGCCAGCAGCTCGCGAAAGTCCGCGTAGGCATCGACGCCTTTTTGGCCGTAGTGGTTCTCGATGAAACGGCGGGTGGGTTCCCGCCCGAGAGGACCGGATTTCTTGACGATGTTTTTGTTGTAGCGGCTGGACTCTTTTTCGACATCGCAGACGGCGACGACCTGCACCCGCTCGTCATTGAGGAAATTTTTCAACACGTCGTTGCCGCGGCCACCGCAGCCGATCACGCCCATGGTGATGCGCTCGGACGGGGCGGGGCGATCCGCCGCAGCACGGAGCCAGCCCGACAGTCCACCGGCGGTGAGCGTGGTGCCCAGAAGACCGAGGCCAGATTGACCGAGAAAGTGGCGGCGGGAGAGGGCGGGACGCGAGGAACGAGGTGTCATAGCGCCAGAAACGTCCTGGGCGGGACTAATTTTTCTATCCAAATAAAATCACCCACGAATTCTGCTATCGAGCTGGAAGACCTGGCCGCTGACGTGCGGCAGACTGTGGAGAAAGACGATGAAACGGGCGGCGTCCTCCACGGTATTCAATCGCCCGAGCGTGTGCTGGGCGAGGATGCGCCTGCGTTGATCGGCGTCGGCGAGGAGGGAGGCCGTCATTGGGGTGTCGAGAAAACCGGGCAGCACGCCGTTGATGCGGATGCCGTCGGCACCGACCTCGCGGGCGAGACTTTTTCCCCATCCTTCCAGCCCAGCCTTGGCGGCGGCGTAGGCGGCCTGCCCGGCGGGACCGGTGTAGGCAGACAGGGAGCCGATCCAGATGAGGTGCCCCTGCTGCCGCTGCATCATGGCGGGAAGGGCGGCCCGGGCGATGCGAAAAGCTCCCCCCAGATGCACGGCCAGGACGCGATCGAAGCTGGCGGGATCCATTTTGAGCAGCAGTTGATCCTCGATCTGCCCCGCCGAGTGAATGACGAGGTCGTAGGCCTGCGGATGGGTGGCAAACCAGGCCGCCACCGCAGGGGCGGAGGTCACATCCAGTTCGGAGTGGGAGGGGGCATCGACGCGCCAGCCCGCTGCCTGCAGCGCTGCCGCCGTCGCCCGGGCCAGGGCTCCCTGACCGCCGGTGATGAGGGCGATGGGCGTGGGGTCCGGTGTCATGCGATGGGGTCGGGGCAGTGCTCGCGGCGCTGGCAGGCCTGGCAGTGATCGCCGAGGTAAAAGCCGTCCAGAAACTCCATGAGGCGTGCGATGGTGGCGGGGTCTTCGGTGATCATGCCCGCTTCAAAATTGCGCCGATGCTCATTTTTGGCTCCCATGCCAGCTCCGGTGAGATTGGCGGAGCCGATGTAGGCGCGCTTGCCATCGGCGATGACGCATTTCATGTGCATGCGAGGGCAGAGCACGCGGTCGAAGCGATCGCTCTCCCAGAGGATGGGGAAGCGGTCAAAATCCTCCCGAAAGCGAGGACCGGGCTCTTTGGCGTGGATGAGGCGGACGTCGAGGCCGTGCTCGATGCGCTCTGCCAGGACCTGGAGCAGGGGGACAAAGGCTCCCCCGTCTCCCGCCAAGTACAGATCCTTCAGGTCGGCGGTCACGATCCAGAGGGAGCGCCGCGCCTCCATCACCAGGCCACGGATGACGCTGTGGTAGGTGTCTTCGTTGAGGACGAGGCGGGGATCCATGGGGTGAGCTTCACTTTGATCTTTTCAATGGCATCTGTCAGTGGGATTTTTGGGGGCATGTGGTGGCAGGCGTATTTTGAGAGTTTGGACTTTGCCGGGTGGTTCAACGTGGCGGAGGCTGGCCTGTGGTTCACGCTGGCTGGGGTGGTGAGATGGCGGGGTGGCCCGGGGAGTCTGGTGCTGGCGCTGCTGGTGTTTGGCTGCACGGATGGGATCGAGGCGCAGACGGGAGCCTGGTGGCGGCCCTGGTGGTTGTTGGTGGCCAAGGTGGCGTGCGCGGCCTGCATCGCCCACGGGCTGTGGCGTTGGCTGCGGCGGGCAGGTGGGCGGCTCCCTGCCCAGACGGATTCAAAGCCGAGCTGATGGGGCTCGCGGCTTGCGTTGAGGGCGCGTTGGGGGTTTGTTATCTCTTTTTCCGATGAAACTGCGGGACCTGCTCTTAAACCTCTCCATCACTGCGGCCCTGGTCGTGGTGATCGTGCTGGTTTATGTCGTGCTGGACCACAGCCGACCCGAGGTGCCCCGGGCCATTCCTGTCAGCGAGGCGGAGATCCGGGGGCTGGACCTCGGGGCAAAGCCGGTGCGGGACAACTTCCTCGTGCTACCACAGGCGCTGCTGGTCGAGTCGCGCGGCAATGAGGCGGACACTCTGCGCATGCAGGTCGATGGCGAGGAACTGATTTTTGTCCTCTACTTTGTGGATGCGTTGGATGCCTCCTGGACTCACCCCCAGCGCATCAATGATCAGGCGCGCTGGTTTGGCAACGCCTCATCGGATCGCATCGTGGAGACGGGAATCGAGGCGCTCAATTTTGTCCGCACTCTTCTGACGACCAAGCCCTTTCGCGTGATGACCCGCTGGGAGCGTGTGCCGAATACCAGCCGCTATTACGCCCTGATCATCGTCGAAGAAGAGCCCGGGCGGATGACCTACCTGCAGGATATTTTGGTCCGGGAGGGCTACGCCAGGATCCAAGGTGTGACCACGCCGCTGCCGGGAGATAGTCGGGACGAGGCGCACTACCTGGCCTACCTGAGGCAGTTGGCCAATGAGGCGCGGCGAGAGAAGCGTGGCATCTGGAAAAATCTGCGCTGAAAAAGGGCGGATCGATATTCACTTGACGCTTCCGTCGGGCGGGTTACTCTCCCGGCCCGTTTTTCCCGTTTTCATTTCAACCCATCCAGAACCGTCATGGCTCGAGTTTGTCAAATCACCGGTGCCCGCGTCACTCGCGGTCACAAAATTCATCGCAGTGGTAAAGCCAAGAAAGAAGGCGGTATCGGTAAGCACATCACCAAGCGGGTGAAGCGCACCATCCTGCCGAATCTGCGTGCCAAGCGCATCTGGGTGCCAGAACTCGGCCGCCACGTGCGGGTGAAATTGACCGCTCGCGCGCTGAAGACCCTGGACAAGAACGGTGCCTACGTGACGCTGAAGAACGCAGGTTTGATCTGAGTTCGAGCGAAACCGTAGCGACGCGCTGCGCAGTTTTTTTTTTGAGAGGCGGACCTTCGGGTTCGCCTCTTTTTTGTGGGATCGGGTGGGCAGTCACCGAGGCCTCGTCAACGCCGGATCCCGCTGTGCAAATCAGTTTCTCTGAATCGCCTAAGGAGGCTGGTAAGTTGTTGGCTTATCGTCAATTACGCTTTTCGGTTAGTATCTCGATCGTTGACCTTCAGGTCAAGACATCGTATTGACAGGGATGCGCCAGTTTGCCCATCCCTCACTACGCAAGTCGTCCAAGAACCTTCGTTTCCGCACTTTCCTCGCTGGTAGCCTTTGGCTTGCCAGCAGCTTGGCACTTTTTTCGGCTGAGACCTACTTCATGGTGCCGACGGGTGACTGGGCAACGGCGACCAACTGGAGCGGAAGCTCTCTGCCCGGTACCTCGGAACGCGGCACGATCAATGGCGGCAACATCGCCACCATCACCAGTGATGTGGGAACGATCAATTCTCTGCGGCTGGGCTCTTCCGCCAACAGCATGCCTGGAAGTGGCACGCTCATCATCGATGGCGCATCGGGCGGCATGCTCACCGTCAGTGATGGCGGCGGCACCGGGGCGGACGTGGTGATCAGTGAGGGGGCTTACGCGGGCACCCTCCAGCTCATCAATGGAGGAATCCTGACTGTCAACAACGCGGGTAGCGACGGGGAACTGTATGTCGGCAGTGGAGCCGGCTCGAATGGAACCTTGCTGCTCGACGCTGGCACCATCAACGCCAACCGCGGGGCCTACGTGGCCAATGGCGCTGGCTCGACCGGCGTGGCGTGGATCGGCGACGGCACTGGATCGGCCGATGCGATCCTCAATGTGCAAGGCGGCAATTTGGAAGTCGGCGCGGCTGGCACGGGTGCCCTCACGCTGCAGGCGGATGGGGTGATCAACATCACCAGCAACAACCTCGTGGTTGGTCAATCGCTCGGTTCCGACGGGACTTTCACCATTGACGGTGGAGCGCTCAACATCCACGCCGCTGGGGACGTAAACATGAACTCGGGTGCCGCCGTGTTCACGCTGAATTCAGGTTCGATGACCGCGCGGGCGATCAATCTGAGCAGCGAGCCGGGCGTCGCTTCGACCGTCAATTTCAATGGCGGCACGGCGGATCTTCTCCAGGACATTGTCTATCGCGATGGCATCGGAAACATCAATTACAACGGCACGCAGTTGGTGGTGGGCGGCGGAGACATTTCCGCGACGGATTTCCACATCGGCAGTGCGGGCTCCCCCTCCTCCAGCGTGGTGATGAATCTGACGGCCGCTGCGGCTGCTGCGGGCGATGTGCAAGCCGGTACGCTGACCACTTACGGGGCGCTGAGACTGAGCAGCACTGGAGTGGACGCCACGCTGAATATCGACAACGGCTACGTGGAAACGCGGTTGGGCATCGCGGATGGCGGCGGTGTGAGCACGCTGAATGTGGGGACGGGAGCCACGGCGGGACAACTCATCATTCACGGGGTCTCTCCTCTTTCGGATGCGAGTTCGACCATTGATAGCTTCACGGTCGGCGCAAACGGGACGCTCACGGCGCGGCCCAACGAGTTCGGCATCAATGCGGTGGACACGGCGAGCGCGACGCTCACGGGTGGCACGTTGACGATCGATAGCTCAGCCTTGTCGGGAGCGTCCAGCACGGGGACGGCCAATGAATCGACCTGGGTCGGCGGCAGTGGCACGTGGGATACGACATCAGCCAATTGGGATCGTGGTCTGCCGGCGGGTTACACCATCGCAGCAGGCACGCAGATGACGGTGGTCAATTCGACGGCACCCGTCACTGGCGTGATCAGCCTGGTGACGACGGGATGGACGCTCGATGATGATGGGACGACGACTGGGACCGTGATCGTGAGCAACGATACCGCGTACTCCGTCAAGCCGGTACGGGCGGTGCTGACCGGCAGTGGAGGGACGCCCGTCGCGGTGACGCGCAATACGGATCTCATCATCTCCAATGCAAGTGCATCTGGAGCCGTGGGAACGGCCGATGCCACCCTTTTGGAGATTTTGGAAGATGCGTCGTTGACGGTGAATGCCGACGTTTATGTGGGAGGGGTGAGCTTAGGCACCGTGGAGCAAAATGGGGACATGACGATCAACGGGAGCCTCTATTTTGGACAAAACTCTGCGGGTGGCGACAAAGGCGGAACGTGGAACCTCTATGCCGGTGATACGCTCACGGTGACGGGGGACATCAAAGAGTGGAATGCCACCACCGACAACGCGCAGTTCTACATCCGTGGCGGCACGCTCGACGTGGCGGGGGACATCACGGTGCAGCGGCTGGATCTGGGTGCCGGGACCAGTCAGAACAGCGTGCTGGACCTCAAACCGGGACAGACGGTGACGAGCACCGGCACGACGCAAATCGGCGCGGCATCTCGCGGCACCGTCAATGTGACGGATGCCACCTCGGTGCTGCAAGCAGCGAACATGACCATCGGCGCGGGGAACTACAATGACTCCACCCTCAACGTCACGGCGGGCATCGCCGGGACCTACAACGGGGTGCTCACGCTGGGCAACAGCAACACGGCCAACAACGGACCCCGCATCCTGGTCAGTGGCACAGGGGTGGTGCGGGTCTCTCAAAATGGAAACATTCAGAACCCAGCCAGCGGCAACGCGGATCTCTCCGTCGTCTCGGGCAACACCAATGACATCTCCGTTTCCGACACCGGTCTGCTCGATATCGGACGCGACCTACTGCTCCACAACACCGTCAACGGCACCCATCGGCTCAATGTGAAACTCAACGATGAAGCCACCATCAATGTGGTACGCGATGTGCGATGGAGGGCGGGCATTTCCAACATCGAAGTGAACGGGGGTAATTTCACGGTGGGACGCGATCTGCGTTTGGACGCTGGATCGGGCAGCTTCAGTGTGAATGGAGCCGATGCCACACTGACCGTCGGAGGCAATGTCACGCAGACGGCGGGAGGTCCCGTGTTTCAATTTGCGCCGACTGCGGCCGGACTCTCCAGTATTGATGCCACCGGGGCCACCAGCGCCATCACGGTGAACGGGGATTTTGAAATCGACACCGCAGCGCTCACCAGCACCTCCAGTGCCACCAGCACCGAGACGGTGTGGAATCTCGGATCCGGCACCTGGACGTCGAGCGATGCCGAATGGCTGACGGCGGGCGGTTTGAATTTCAACCCGGATGGCCTCGGTGCCCTGACCAACGGCACTCGCTACACAGCGCTTCAGGTCACGGGTGGCGGCAGCATCGCTGGCAGCCCCACCATGCTCACGGCCGATTGGACGATCGACACCACGACGGACCCCACCAAGGTGGATCTCGTCTATGGCGGTGCCGACGTGGACAGCCTGCCGATTCACGCGATCCTCAACACCGATGGCAATGGAGGATCGCCGCTGACGATTGATCGGGCGTCGGATTTGACCATCGCTCCGGTGGCGGGGAATTCCGCAGGGGAACTCACCGTGGAGGCCGGCACCACGCTCAACGTGAGCGATGGCACGCTGGATGGCAGCGGACCTCATCTGATTTTGGGCAGCGCCTCCGAATATGGCTACGTCAATCAAAACGATGGCGTGGTGAATGTGGATGGAAACCTCGCCTACGGGGTGGGTGCCTCGACCAAAGGCGGTGAGTATCGCCTCTTCGGCGGAACGCTGCATGTGTATGGCGACATCGTGGAAGGCAGCGCCACGGGTGGGGCGGACTCCAGTGTGGACACAGCTCAATTGTACGTCGATGGCGGCACGTTGATCGCGGATGGCAACATCACGGTTCAGTCCTTCCGCACCGGCAACTCCCTGGGTAGCACGGGCATTTACACCCAGAACAATGCGGCGCAAACGGTGACGGTAACGGGCACCACCTACTTGGCCGAGTCTGGAACTGGCACCTACACGTTGCAGGATGGTGTGATGCAGTTGGGCGGCACGTTTGTGGGCAATGCCAGCACCGGTGTGGGAGTGTGGAATCTCGAAGGCGGAGATGCCAACGCGGGTGGCACGACCATCGGATCGACGGGTGACGGCACCCTCAACATCACCGGCGTGGCCAGTGGGCAGACGCATGATTTTGGAACGGTGGTGGTCGCCGGACAAAACTCCACCACCTCTGTTGGCACGGTCATGATCGACATGCCGACCACCATCGACACGGTGAACATGGGCTCGGTGCAAAACGGAGCCAATGGTCTTGCCTCCTTCACCGTGGTTGAGGGCACGCTGAATGTGGCCAACGGTTTTTACAACGCGTCGGGGACGGAATCCAGCGCCGCCAATGGGCGCACGGCCACCTTCACCATCGGGGATGGCACCAGCACGCCGGTGATCAATGTGAGCGGATCCAACACCGAGACAGCCCAGAACGGCACGGGGATCATCACCATGAACAGCGGCACCTACAATCAACTCGGGACCAACCTGATCATCGGACAAGCGGGCACCTCCGATGGCACGTTCAACCTCAATGGCGGCACCGTGAATCTGGCCAATCAGTTGCGGATCGCCAACAACGGCGTGGGCGTGCTCAATCAATCGGGCGGTGAACTCAACGTCAACGGCTTGATGGACAGCGGGGGCTTCAATGGCGCGGCGGTGGCGGAGATCAATCTTTCCGGCGGGGTCTTGAATGCCAATGCTGGATTGCTGACCTCCATCACGGCAGGCAGTCAGACCACGGTGAGCGTGACGGGCGGCGATCTGAACGTCACCGGCACCACAACCATTGGTTCGGGTGGAACCGCGTCATTGACCATCACCGGTGTCGAGACAGGGGAAGAGCACAGTTTGGGAACCCTCATCGTGGGTGGCAGCGCCACGGCAGCCTCGCAGGGAACGGTGCTCATCGACATGGCCAACCCGACCGATGTGGTCAACACCGGACGCATCGACAATGGCGCGGGCGGTGACGCCTCTTTCACGATGCTGGAAGGCACCCTCAATGTGACGGCAGGTTTCATCAACGCCGCTGGTGCGGCATCCAACGCCACCAATGGACGCACGGCGGAGGTGGTGATCGGGGATGGCACCAGCACACCGACGATCAACGTGAGCGGAGCCAATTTTGAAACCGCCGAGGACGGCACGGGTGTCGTCACCATGAACAGCGGGCAGCTCAATGTGACGACGAACAACCTCATCGTGGGGCAGACAGCAAGCTCGGACGGCACCTTCAACCTGAATGGCGGCGACATCAACGTCACCAACCTCATCCGCATCGGCAATTCCGCCGGCGGCACGGGCACCATGAACGTGGCGGGTGGCACGGTCGATTCCGCCATTATCGATTTCGGTGGCAACGCCGGAACGGGCAGCACCAGCACCTTCAACCAAACCGATGGCGTGGTGACGACCGGGGCTTACAACGTCGAGCGCGGCACGCATGTGACCAGCATCACCGGCGGGGAATTTAACGCGACCTCCGTGAATCTGCACAACCTGGCGACCGATCCGGGAGGTTCCATGAATCTGGCGGGCACGGCGATGGTGAACATCACCAACGACCTCAACTATCGCGCGGGTCTGATGGATGTGACGGTGGCAGGCACGGCGGATGTGAACATCGGCCGGGATCTTTTGATCGATCGAGGCGGCACCACTGCGGATCCCAACAAGTTCATCGTCTCCGGCGATGGGGCCTCCATTGATGTGGGTCGCGATCTCACCATTCTCGGAACGGATCAGCGTTTCCTCTCGTTCCAGGCCTTGTCCCCCACGTTGACACCGGTTAGCGCCATCACGGTGATGGGGACTGTCAACGCAGGCGGCACCTTGGAGCTGCTGGATTGGGCCACGGTGTTTTCGACCTCCATTGGCATGAACCCGATCACCCTCATCGACAACCAGGGCATGAACGCGGTGAACGGTCTGTTTTACCAGACCGACGGTTCCGTTTGGAATGAGGGCGACTACTGGACGACGACGTTTGGAGACAACTCCACCTGGCAGCTTTCCTACCTGGGAGGGGACGGCAATGACGTGGTGCTCACCCCTGTGGTGATCCCCGAGCCCTCCCGCATGCTGCTCAGCCTGGGGGCGTTAGCGGCGCTGATGCTGCGCCGCCGCCGCCGGTTGGCTTAATGGGAGATCGAACATCCGGGACCGAGGTTTTGGAAGAAGTCGTTCCCTTTGTCGTCGATGAGGATGAAGGCGGGGAAGTCCACCACATCGATCTTCCATACGGCTTCCATGCCGAGTTCGGGAAATTCCACCACCTCCATTTTTTGAATGCTCTCTTTGGCTAGGATGGCGGCGGGTCCGCCAATGCTGCCGAGATAAAAGCCGCCATGCTTTTTGCAGGCGTCGGTGACTTGCTGGCCGCGATTGCCCTTGGCCAGCATCACCATGCTGCCGCCGTGGCTTTGAAAGAGATCCACATAACTGTCCATGCGCCCTGCGGTGGTGGGGCCGAAGCTGCCGCTGGCCATGCCGGGGGGCGTTTTTGCGGGACCAGCGTAATAGACGGGGTGGTTTTTGAAGTAGTCAGGCAGCTCTTCACCCGCGTCGAGCCGCTCCTTGAGTTTGGCGTGCGCGATGTCCCGCGCGACGATGATGGTGCCGTTGAGTAGCAAGCGGGTGGTGACGGGGTATTGGCTCAGCTCGCGGCGGATGGCGTCCATCGGCTGATTGAGGTCGATGCGGACGGCATCGGTGTCCTTGCGATGCCGCAGTTCCTCGGGAATGAGGGACAGGGGATTGGTCTCGAGTTTCTCGATGAAGACGCCATCACGCGTGATCTTGCCTTTGGCTTGGCGGTCGGCGGAGCAGGACACGCCGATGCCGACGGGAAGAGAAGCGCCGTGACGGGGAAGGCGAATGACGCGCACATCGAGGGCGAAGTATTTGCCTCCAAATTGAGCGCCAATGCCCGTTTGACGGGCCGCCTCCAGCAACTGCGCTTCCAATTCCACATCGCGGAAGGCGCGCCCGTGCTCGTTGCCCGTGGTGGGCAGGTGATCGTAGTACTTGGTGGAGGCCAACTTGACGTGCTTCATCGTCGCCTCAGCGGAGGTGCCACCAATGACGAAGGTGAGGTGGTAGGGAGGGCAGGCGGCGGTGCCCAGCGTCTTCATTTTTTCCGTGAGGAAAGGAACCAAGGTCTTGGGGTTGAGGATCGCCCGCGTCTCTTGGAACAGGAAGGATTTGTTCGCAGAGCCGCCGCCTTTGGCGATGAAAAGAAACTTGTAGGCGTCTCCTCCGACCGCGAGCAAATCGAGCTGCGCGGGCAGGTTGGTGCCGGTATTTTTCTCTGTGAACATGTCCAGCGGAGCATTCTGGGAGTAGCGCAGGTTGTTCTCCGTGTAGGCTTGATAAACGCCGCGTGAGAGAGCCTCTTCATCGGAGCCTGTGGTCCAAACTTGCTGACCTTTTTTCCCCAGAATGATGGCGGTGCCTGTGTCTTGGCAAAACGGCAGCAGACCCGCTGAGGCGATGTCTGCATTCTTCAACATCGTCAAAGCCACCATGCGATCATTCGCGGAAGCTTCGGGATCATCCAGGATCGCAGCGACCTGACGCAGGTGCGCGGGACGGAGGAAGAAGTTGATGTCGTGAAACGCTTGGTTGGCCAGCAGCGTGAGGGCGTCTGGCGCGACGACGAGGACTTCTTTTCCCTCGAACTCACTGACTTTTACATGCTCCCGTGTGAGCAGGCGGTACTCGGTATCATCTTCACCGAGTTCAAACATCTCTTGGTAGTGAAAGGAAGGCGTGGCCATGACTCCACCCTTCCACGAGTCGCGGCGGGATGCAATCGATGAGGATGACTGCGTGGGATGCGGTCCGTCCGCGCGGGTTCAGCGGACGGCGACCCACTGCTGCTTTTGATGGCTCGTGAGGATGGCCTCACAGAGCTTCACTTCGTGGTGCCCATCAGCGGCGGTGGCGAAGAGGAGGGGCGTTTTTTTGCCGCTGGCGATGTGCTCATACACCGCGCGGTATTGCATCTTGTGGGCGTCGGAAAAGCCCTCGGCATGGCCTCCGGGGTAGTCGGTGAAATGGGCGACGTCTTCCATGAAGCCGGGCGTGCCGCGTTGGAGGATTTGGTTGGGAGTATCCCGATGGCCCACGGTGATTTCATTGGGCTGTTGGAGATCCCATTGGACGCTGCCACCGGTGCCGTAGATGCCGAGGGAGAGGCTGCACTTCCAGCCAGCGGCCACTTGGGAGACGGCGGCGTTGGCGTGCACATTTTGAGCGTGACCATGGCTGCTTTTGCCAAAGCGGAGGAGGACGCTGGCGAAGTCTTCGGTATCGACCTTGAAAGGGCGCATTTTTTTTGGGTCGAGCTTGGCGAAGGTCTGCACCTCACCTTGCGGACGGAGCCGGGTTTTGTGGAAGGTCTCCAAGGTGGCAAAGACGCGATCGGCCTTGGCTCCGAGGATGAAGGAAACGGTATCAATCCAATGGGTGCCGATGTCTCCCACGGCGCGCAGCGCTCCGCCTTCGCTGGCGAGAAGCCGCCAGTTGTAGTCCGTCTCATGCAGCAGCCAGTCTTGGAAAAAGTGACCTTGCACATGGATGATGCGGCCGAGATCGCCGCGCTGCACCATGGCTCGCATTTGCAAGACGGCGGGGAAAAAGCGGCACATGTAATTCACGGCGAAGACGCGTTTGGAGCGCCGAGCGGCGGCGACGACACGGGCGGTTTCATCGGCGTTCATGCCCAGGGGTTTTTCACAAATGACGTGTTTGCCCGCCTTCAAGGCGGCCAGAGATTGCTCGACGTGGGCTTTGTTGGGGGAGGTGATGTGAACCACATCCACGTTGGGGCTGGCCAAAAGGGCCTCGTAGTCGTAGTCGCCATAGACTTCGGAGATGCCCCATTCATCGGCGCAGCGGCGTGCGTTGGTGGTGGAGCCGCAGATGGCGGTGACCTGGATGCCCAGGCGTTTGAGGGCCTCGATGTGGACAGGGGCGATGAATCCTGTGCCGATGATGCCAGCGCGAAGAGTGTGGAGCGGGGTCATGATGCTTGCAGGATAGCAAAGCCCGCCGCTTGCAGCCACTCGAACTTCCCCTGCGGGCTTCCAAGGGCGAACGCTGCCGACAAATGGGAGGCGGTGGTCACGTTAACCTTGCATGATGCTCCACCGCTTCCTCGCTGTTTCTCGTCTTTGGCTCGGCCTCGTTTTGATGTCCTGCACCCTGGTGTCTGCAGCAGACCCTGATGGCAAACTCCGCATTGTGGTGTTTGGCGCGCATCCCGACGACGCGGAGTACAAGGCGGGAGGTTCGGCGATCCAGTGGGCGAGGCTAGGGCATGAGGTGCTGCTTTGCTCCGTGACCAATGGCGACATCGGCCACTGGCGCAATGCGGGGGGCGAGCTGGCGCAACGGCGCGCGGCGGAGGTGAAGGCCTGTGGAGAGCTGTGGGGAACGACTTCGATGGTGCTGGACATTCACGATGGCGAGCTGCTGCCCACCTTGGAGAATCGAAAAAAGATCACCCGCGTCATTCGCGAGTGGCAGGCGGATTTGGTCATCGCGCATCGGCCGTGGGATTATCATCCCGATCACCGCTATGTGGGGGTTCTGGTGCAGGACGCGGCCTTCATGGTGACGGTTCCGTTTTTCTGTCCCGATGTTCCAGCGTTGAAAAAGAATCCCGTCTTCATGTATTCGAGTGATGGCTTTCAGAAGCCGTACCCCTTTGCTCCGACCATCGCGGTCGCTCTGCCTGACGATGTGATGGAGCAAAAGGTGCGCGGCATTCACCTGCTGCCCTCGCAGGCCTACGAAGGCGGTGCCAATGGCAGTGCGGAGCATGTGGAAAAGAACGTGCCGCCAGCTGCCGATGAAACGGCGCGGCTCAACTGGTTGCGCCGCCGCTGGCAAACCCGCAATGGCGGGGAGGCGCAGCGCTACCGAGACATGCTCATCCAGTGGTATGGACCTGAGCGGGGGCCGACGGTGCGTTTTGCGGAGTGCTTCGAACTCTGCGAATACGGCGCGCGACCCAGCGAAGGGGAGCTGCGCCGGTTGTTCCCGTTTTTCGAATGAAGCTCCGGAGTCGGTGGTGCGGGGCGCGGGAGCTGGCCGTGGGTTTTACCGCGCTTTGTTGGGATCAAAAAAGATGTGCACGTCGGCGTCGGTGCGGCCGAGAATTTCTTGCGCGCGTTTGAGGGCGTTGCGGGTGGAGAGATTGGGGTTGGTGGGACTGCCGAGGAAGATGTTTTGCCGCCCCAGCAGCTCCACAATACCGGCGTTTTTCAGCACGCGATAGACGTCCTTCATAGCACCACTGATGATGATGTCTCGCCCATCAGCTCGGACGACTTGGATCAGCTCGGCCAGGGCCATGACGCTGGTGGCATCCAGATGGCGGGCATTTTTGAGGCGGAGGATGATGATGCTGAGGTTGGGGTCGGCGCAGGCGAGCTGGATCTGAGTGCGGAAGAGATCGGCGGCACCGAAGAACAAGTCGCCCTCGACGTGGACGATGGAGATGGCGGGATGCTGGCGCAGACCGCGCTCGGCTTCCGCGAGTTGGCCTTCTTGATTGAAGGCGTACTCGACGAGAGTGGGGCGGCTGGCTTTGTTCAGATAGAGCAGGATGGAGACGCCCACGCCGGTGAAGATGGCCACGTGCAGGGGCACCAGCATGGTGGCGATGAACGTCACCAAAAACACCACGGCATCTGACCGGGTGGCATTCATGCAGATGCGGATGTGGCGGCGGTGGATCAGGGAGAGGGCGGCGAGGATGACGAGAGCGGCGAGGGTGGCTTTGGGGATCTCTGCCACGGCACCGCCGATGGTCAGGGCTCCCGCGAGGCAGAGCACGCCGCTGATGATGCTGGAGATGCCGGTGCGAGCACCGGAGTCGAAGTTCAGGGCGGAGCGCGTCAGGGAACCGGATGCGGCCATGCCGCTGAGGTAGGCGCAGCTCAGGTTGGCGACGCCGAGGGCCAGTAGGTCTTGGTTGGCATCCACCCGGCGTCCACTGCGGCTGGCCAGTGTGCGCGCCATGGCGGTGCTCTCCAGCATGGCGAGGAAGGCCAAAGCCATGGCCAGACCAAACAGGCGGCTCATGTTGGGCAGTGTGTTGCGGGATGCAAAATCGGGAAACACCGGAATCAGATCTCCCAGACCAAAACTCTGGTCGGCAAACGTCGGCGGTGCAAAGCCGAGAGGATGCAGCGATGCGGAGAGGGCCGTGATGAGAGTGAGCGTCAGTGCGAAGACGGGCCAATTGGGGCGCAAATATTTGAGCAGGGTGTAGAGACCAAAGGTCGCGATCGCGCAGGCGACGCTCTCCCAGCGCAGGGATCCCAGACTCAGTGCCAGCCGATACAGCGTGCCTGGCAGCGTCACGGCGGCACCGCCTCCCTCCATCTCCACCAGGGTGACGCCGAGCAGGGACTTGACCTGATTCACCATCGTCAGCAGGGCGGCACCCGTCACGTAGGCGACGACGACGGTGCGACTGATGTACTGCGCCAGATCGGCGATGCGGATGTAGGCTCCCACGATCATCAGTGCGGCCATCATCAGCAGAAGCAGCGGCATGAGGGCGACGGCGTTGAGATTGGGGTAGGCCGCGAAGTAGGAAAAGACCATGAAGGCCGTGGCATTTGTCGGCCCGAGAATGGTGTGGCGGGAGTTGGCCAACATCGGCCCCACGATGGAGGCCACTGCGGTACAGGTGATGCCGTAGTGCAGCGGCAGGCCCGCGATCACGGCGAAGGCCATGCTCTGGGGCAGGCCCAGCAGCGCCACCGTCACGCCAGCTTTCAGGTCCGCCCGGAACGTCCGTGGCCCGTAACCACGAAGCGTGCGGCGGAGCGGGAAGGGCTCCAACCGGCTGTCGGCCACCACACCGCGTACCGCGCCCCACACCTGCCGACCTAAAGCAGCGGCATGATGAAAAATGTGGCCAGAGTTTGACACGCGATTCCTTAAACGGGGGAGTCTCCCCGGAACCCGCAACCTAAATGACAAATTTTACCCCGCAACATTCTCGCGCCTCAGTTGCGGTTCAGCATCCGCCGCACTTCATCCTCAGACCAGGCTTTTTCAGGTGCCATATCCCGAGGGTCAGGATTGATGATGGTGGGCCGCTTGTTTTCGGCCTGAGACTTGGCTGCGTCCCACACTGGGCGGGTACGGAAATTTGTGTCTCCCGTGGAAAACATGCGACCTTGCTCGGAGGAGCGTTCCTTTCCGACCTGCGCGGAGGAGGTCTGAAATGTCCGATCCAGGCCCGACGCTTTTTCTCCACGGCGGGAAAATGCTTGCTTCCCCAGAGTGCTGCGGTCATCCGCGCCGCTGAAGCTGGATTGCTTCATTTGATCGGGCCGCCGGTACTTTTTCATGCCGAGCGTGTCGGTTTTGTAGCCCATGCGTGTGAGGTAGCTTCCGGTGTCTTTGCCGCTGGTGACGAGCGAGGATTCAAAGCCGCTGCGCTTTTCCATATCGGGTTTGAGCATCCTTTTGGCCATGCCCTCCGACATCGCTTCCTGCTCATTCCGCTCCGCCGCGCACCCTGCCAGCAGCAGCAACGCCACGAACGGTCCGGCGGCAGTCCAGGTGCGGCGGGGAGCTTTCCTTTTCATGCGAGGAATGTCCTCCGAATCGATCTCCAGGTCAATCTTTCGAGTCAGGCTTGGGTGCGGGAAAGGGCGTCGATGGTGTCGGCTGGCGCAGTTGCCAGACCTCCCGAGTGGTGGTGAAAAACTGGCCGTGCAGGGTGGCGACGTGCTCGAAGAGCGTGGGATCATCAATGATCTGGAACATCTCGGGGCAGGTGCGCCGCAGCATGGAGGGGAAGCCGAAGTTCAGGTAGAGGGGTTTGTTTTCCGCCCGAGCTTGAGCGATGAGCGCTCGCAGGCTCTCGGGAGTGAGGTCATCGATCTCGGCAGGATCGTAGGCGCGGGTCGTCATGCCGGGCGCAGCGGTGAGAGCATCGAGCCCGAAACCGGGATGCCGGGGATTGGTGATGGGCCGGGTGAGGGCGACGGACTCTCGGCAGCCTTCGATGGGATAGCGGGCCATGTTGCGCAGAGCTGGCAGACTCAGCAGGGCCATGCCGACGAAGTTGACCACCATGAGGCCCGTCGTCAGCTGCCGCCAGCTACGCCCCGAGCCCTGAGGGGCAGGCTGCATGGCGGCGAGGACCAGCAGCAGCAGCCAGGGCTGAAATAAAACCCAGTACCAGGTGTAAGGGCGAGTGTGGCTGTGGAGGAGATCTGCCAGCAACAGGGCGGGACCACCGAGCAGGGTGATGAGCAGGGGCCAGCGGGCCGGATCACGCGCCAAACGCCAGCTTCCGAGTGCTGCGGTGAGCCAGCCACAGATGACGAACGCGACTCCCAACCCCGAGGGCAAGGGATGGGTGGTGAGGCACAGAGAGAGCGGATTTCCCGGATCGGCGTCGTAAAAGTTGAAGCTGCTCCAAAGCGCCGCCGCGCTGTCTTGAAACCACGGCTTGTCCAACTCCCCAGCCAGCACGTTTTGACTGAGGAAATGCAAAAAACCCGGCAGGCACGGCGCGAACAGTTGGAGGAAAACCATGCCGCTGAGCAGGTTGGCCGCCGCCCAGCGACCCAGCAGCGCCGCGCGCCGCTCGCGGGGTTGTTTGAGGATGAAAATAAACGCCGCCAACTCCGTGGCAGCGACGGCGATGACCGCGCTCAAATGCGTCCATACGAGATAAAATTGCACGAAGGTGAGCAGCAGCCACCAGCGCCATTTTCCGGTCTGCACCCCACGACCGACGCAACCCAGGAGGAGCGGCATGAGCAGCAGGACCAATCCGTAACCGCGCGCGTCGGAGCCAAACCGAGTCACCCACGGGTGCAGGGCATGGAGCAAAACGACGGCCCCGAGAAAT
>JAGRPD010000691.1 GCA_020439875.1 Verrucomicrobiales bacterium | reverse complement strand
CCATCGCCGTCAGCGCGATCGTTGTCTGCTCTCCCGTCGCCAGCAGCACGTCCATTTCACGCTCCGTTGGCTGTTGGGCCACCTGATTGGCCAGATCGATCAGGCTGTTGGTCACACCGGACATGGCGGACACCACCGCGATGACCTGGTGGCCTTGCTGCTGGGTCGCCAGGATCCGGCGCGCACAGTTTAAGATGCGCTCCGGGGTGCCTACTGAAGTGCCACCGTATTTTTGAACAATGAGTGCCATGTCGGAAAAGGGCGCACAGAGTGGCACGCTCGGCCCCGGAATCAAGCGGCGCTCTCCCGCTCATTTCGATTCATTGGAATTGAACGGGTCCAAAATCGCAAATGTCTGTATGTACAATGTATTTGTTTTGACATTCCCCCTCTCAACCCGGTATTCTCCGTCCGAAAACCCCCACTAGTCTGCAAGTATGAACGTTCCATCCGCCCCCATCGCTCGTCTCCGCCGCCGTTCTCTCGGATTCTCGCTCGTTGAAGTGGTGCTCGCCGTCGGTATTGCCGCGCTCGGCATCATCACCGTCCTCGGCCTCATCCCCCACGGCTTGGAGATCTCTCGAAAAACGGGCAATGAGATGGCCTCTCACCGCATCGCATCGGTACTTTTCGCGGAATATCAGGCGGGAGACTGGAATGACCTAGGTTCAGGAACCTTTACCGAGACCCGCTACTTTGATTCCGATGGCGTCGAAATCCTGACCTCCTCCTCCAATTTTGAAGGACGTCTCGCCTACGTCGCGGAAGCCACAATCCCGTCTCAAGGTGAAGCGCTGCCTAGCAATGCGGGAGGGTCCAGCGCGCAAAGCCCCTACCTGCGGCGGGTCATTGTCCAGGTCGCTAACACCACCGACAAAGGGTTCAACTTCCCTTCCGTCGGCAGCTCCTCCTCCTCTGGCTCGGCCGCAAACACGCCGAACATCGACGTCTATTCTCAGTTGATCGCCAAATACCACTGAGCCGACCCCCCCGACGCCGTATCTCAGGCCTTCTGTCATTTTTCTTGAACCCTTTCCGATTCCCTGGCAACAAAGTGTCGTAATCGCATGAGAACTTTCTTTCACCGCCTCCTCCGTTCTCCCCGCATCGGTTTTCGGCCAGGTTTGACGGGCCTAGCCGCTGCTGCCTTGCTACTGGGGAGCAGCGTGAGCCAGGCTCAAGTCGCTTCCGTTTGGCGCTACGGCTCTGGCGGGACATGGACCACCACCACCAACTGGCTCCCTTTCTTTACTCCAGGCAGCAATGTGGGGGATATTGCTGTGGTTCAGAGCAACATCACCGCAGATCAGACCATCACGCTAGATGGTGCGCGGACGCTGGGTGTGATGGTGCTGGGAGATCAATCTGGTACCAGCAATTTTACAATCGCACCTGGCTCGGGAGGGAGCCTGACTTTCGATAACATCGGCGATATTGCGTTGCTCAATCGAATCACGGGCGGCAATGACACGATCAACGCCAACATCACCCTCAACGATGATCTGCGCGTGCGCAATTTCATCAATGACAATGCTCGGGCATTAGTCATCGGGGGCACCGTGTCAGGCCCGGGTTCTTTGACCTTTTTGGGCAACGGTCGCCTTCAGATCCTCGGTCAGATCAACACCGACTTGCTCGTGGACAATCGCAACTCCAACAACAATGCCGATCAGGTCACGCTCGGTCGAACCACCGGAAATGCTGTCACAGGCGATATCACCATCGGCAACGTCACCACAGGCGGAGTTGGTTATGCGATTCTTGAACTCGCTGCCGGACGTGCCAATACGGACCTGATTTCCGATTCGTCGAGGGTCATCATTGATGGCTTGGCGAATACAACCACAGTGGCTAGCGTCAACCCTGATTCAGGCGGCCGATGGGCGAAGTTTGATTTGAATGGCGTCAACGAAACCATTGGTAGCCTCATGGATACTCGCGGTGGCGCTGTACTTCGTAGCACCGGATCAAATCCTTCGACCCTCACGATCGCTGGCTCGGGCGATTCTTTCTTCGAGGGGGTGATTCAAGACGGAGGCTCAGGGGCTTTCAGCATCAACAACAGCGGCTCGGGCAACCTGACCCTCGAAGGGGCATGGATCCGGCACACGGGGACGACGGGTGTGTCTGGCACAGGAACGCTGGAACTCAAAAATTTGACCACCGACTTTGTTTCTTCCGGCATCCAGGTCGGTCCGGCTGGAACCCTCGTTCTCACCAAGACCACCAACAACAATCTCACTCTGAGTCAGCGCGTCACAGGGGGCGGTGATGTGGTGTTCAACGCCAGTGGCACCACCAATTCGGGACTTACGCTCTCAGCGAGCAACAACGTCATTGGGGATCTTTCGGTCAATCTCGGGCGCGCTATCTTTTCGGGCTCAAACAATACGTTTGCCAGCATTCATGTGGGTGGTCACGACCTCATCGGTCTGGGTGAGCTTCAGCTCAATGGTTCGGCGTCCGTGGCGGGTGACGTGACGCTCGTAGGAACAGGAAATACCAATTCGGAGACGGAATTCCGAGGCGCTGTGTCGGTGGGCGGTGCGATCTCTATCAACAATGGTACCCTCAAATTGTTGAACAATGGAGCCATCACTACCAACGCACCCATCACAGTTGCTGCTCGACCTACTTCCTCCAATCTCTCAGGTTTGGTATTGGACAATTCCTCCGTATCCAATGGCAACCGAATCGGCACGGGAGCAATTACCTACTATGGAGGTGAGTTTAATTTCAACGGCGGAGGCGGAACCAATGAGTCGCTGGGTTCCTTGACCTTGAATCAAGGGGCTTTCTATTTCAATCACTCCGGTACAGGCACCGTGACCTTCTCAAACCTCACTCGCAGTGCGGGAAGTACTCTCAACATTGGCCGGGCAGATTTGGGAACAACCAGTTCAAATAGGCTTCTCTTCACCTCGGGAACTCCAGGTATGACCAATAGCGTGGTGAGTGGAGGTTGGGCCGTGGTCGGGACCGATTGGGCTACGATTGGTGCCAATGGTATTACAGCACTCACCACCTACGAAACCAGTACTTCTCAATCAAACTGGGCCACCACTGAAAACATCAAGATTGAGGCGGGCAGTGTATCGGGTGTTACCTCAAGAACCATTGCTACCTTGAATTTTTCTGGTGCCACGAACCGGACACTCAACATGTCCACTACGACTCAAACGCTAACCATCGGCAACGGCGGTATTTTGTCGAGTGGTGCCAACCATACTTTGGGAACCAACGGGAATCTCACCACATCCGGTGGCGCACCTCTTCATTTTCATGTTCAAGACCACCAATTGAACCTGACTTCAACGCTTACCGGCAGCATGGCCGTGGT
The DNA here is from genome assembly GCA_020439875.1 of Verrucomicrobiales bacterium. GTDB lineage: Bacteria > Verrucomicrobiota > Verrucomicrobiia > Verrucomicrobiales > Verrucomicrobiaceae > JAGRPD01. Next base: position 3,150 of record JAGRPD010000691.1, on the reverse strand, counting down.
GAAGTCGGGCAACGGTCTCCTCATTCTCAACGACGGTGCCAATAGTCACACTGGCGGACTTATTATTAACCAAGGCACTGTTCGAGTGAATGGGGTTGAACGGATGTTGGGTGCTATCCCCGCCACTTCCAATCCCAATTCCGTGCAAATCAACGGAGGAATTCTTCAGTTTCATGGAGGAACAGGCTCTGTGATCAACGTTGACCCCAAACGTGGCATTCACATCGGTGAGGCGGGAGGGCGCATTGCTGTTGGTGCTAACATCACCAACCTTATTGATGTGACCATTCCTCAAGTCAGTGCAGATGGGATCCTAGAGTTGGCGGTGGAAGGCCCAGCAGGTGCTGGTTCGTCCTTGGTTTTGGGAACCACGGGAGTGGCGGCGAATTTTGCGAGTGGTATTCGAATGTTGGGCGGCTTTGAAGGAGATACCACTTTCCTCGGCAACAACACCATTGGAGGGGCTGTAACAATCAACTCTGGAGATGTGACATTTTCGGGAACCAATGATTTTCAGGGAGACCTTCGAATCAGTTCTGCCACCTTGACGCTCCTGGGAGCCAATACCGTGGGTGGTGATATCCGAGTCAATAGTGGTGCACTCGTTTTGGGTGCCGCCAATGCACTAGGCTCAGGTCCGGTAGCCATTTCGTTGGTGGGTAGCGATAGCGTGAGTGGTGGAGATTTGGATCTAGGGGGCTACGATCTTGAAATCGGATCTTTTTACGAAGATTCGGTTAACTCCACGATCGACAACGATGGAACGTCTCTCTTCTCCACGCTGACTTTTAGTAACGACCGAAGAGTCGTGGTCAACGCCCTCATCCAAGAAGGTCTCAGCTACTTAAACCTCAAGAAGACAGGGATTGGAGAGCTTTTGCTCCAAAACAACAGCAGCACTTTCTCTGGCAATGTCGAAATCTTCGAGGGGGCATTGACGGTGCGCTCGATTGCAAATGAGGGACTGCCTTCAGGTTTGGGAGTGCTCTATTCAGCAGCTGATCCGGCCACTTTGGTGCTCGATGGTGGAGCCTTGGTGATGGATCTTCTCAACGCCTCAGTGACTGATCGCTCCTTCACACTTGGCACGGGACCCAATGCGGGTGCGCTGGTATCCAACGCCGGACTGAGCCCTAGCAGTGTCTTTATCGGCGGGGCAAACAGTGCCCCCGTCGCCTTCACGGGTTCAGGGGATCGAACGCTGACTCTGGGTGGTTTGAACCTCGGAGATAACACCTTTAACTTGGTGTTGGGTGACGGGCCTGGAGGTGTCACCTCTCTTATCAAGGAAGATCGTGGCGTCTGGCACATCAATAGCTCCAACACCTACACGGGTCTCACCACCGTCCTTGGAGCGATCAATAGCAGTTATGGAAGTGGAACTTCTCGTCTATACGTCGGAGCCAATGAGGCTTTGGGTGCAGCGGGCGGTGCGGGAACCATCTTGGCGTCAGGCGGTTTGTTTCTTGACAATGTCAACTATACCACCCCCGAGAATCTCTATTTCGAAGGTGGCATTTTGGAGTCCGAAGCGGGTTACAGTACCTGGGCTGGGGATTGGTACGTCAATGTGAACTCCTACCTTCGACTCCAGGAAGGTGCGACCATTCATCAAAACGGAGATCTGATTGGAACCCGTTCTTTGGAGATTCTGGGAGGCGGCACCTTGGAGCTTGCTGGCACCCACCAAACGGGCGGTGCGTCAAACGCTGATTATTATGCTGCTGAAGTCCGCCTCCGCGAGGGCGGGTTGGTGCTTGACTACACCGTCAACAACAATTCCAAACTCGCAAACGGCAACATCCTTCGGTTGGGAGGTGGGCGTCGAGAAGCCATTCTGACGCTCAGAGGCGGAAACCACGTTGAATTGATCAACCGAGCTCAACTCGATGCCGGTCGAATCGAGGTCTATCGCGATGGTGGCACTTCAACGATCAATTTTGGAAACCTATCCGGTGGGGCTGTGGCGAATGGTGCGTCACTCTATGTCGATGAAGAGGATCTCGTCCGTACCACTCGGGACAACGTCAACGGTATCTTGGGCTCGTGGGTTACGGTGAGAGATAATATCGCTGGAACCGGCGACATCAGTTGGGGCCTAAAGAACGCAGGGACTGGAGCCAACGGCTTCATTGTTGCTCTCTCCCCCTCTTCTTACATTATCAATGCCTTCGCGACAGGTGGAAACACGGATGTCACAGCAAGTTTCACCGTTCCATCGGGGTCAACCACCAATACACTTCGTTTTAACGAACCGGTCGATGCAGCTGTTGTTCTGTCAGGTGGTAGCAACAATATTCAATCCGGTGGTATTTTGGTTACCCCTTCGGTGGATTGGGCACAACCTTGCATCGAAGGACCGGGTACCCTCTACACCCAGGCGGCAACGCTCCAGGTCAATCAGTACAATTTGAACGCCCCCTTCACCATCGCAGCCGAAATCACCAACGATGGAGCGACGGCACGATCTCTCGATGTCGTAGGTGGCGGCACGGTCGTTTTGACCGAAGCCAATTCTTACACGGGTGTGACAACCATTTCAGGTTCCACATTGTTGGCGACTCAGTTGGCAGATGGAGGGGTGCCTAGTTCAATCGGTGCCAGCACCAATAGCAACGGCAATCTCCAGCTCATCGGCGGCACTTTGGAGTACCTCGGTGAGAGCACTTCAACGAACCGTGGCTTTACCCTAGCGAATTCAGGCACCATTTCTGTCGGGCATGATCGGACCATCTTGACTCAGACTGGTTCCATTTCCCCTAACGATACCGAAAGTACGGATACGGTGATCAAAGCAGGTACGGGAACCTGGGCGTTCAGTGGTGTGGCTTCCGGAGTTCGCTCTTGGGATATCGCCGAGGGGACGCTTCAGCTTCTGTCCAATTCGGCCAACAATCGTTTTGGCAACCCCACCTACGCCACTTTGAGGGTGAGTGGCGGCACTCTGGAGTATGTCGGCGACACGGCTGCGAGTCGCAGCCAGCAATTTGGAGCAGAGTTTGTGGTTGGACAGGGGGGATCAACCATCGGTGTGACATCCGTCGCCGACGGCGGAACGGCTCGCAACGCGACGCTAATCCTCCAGGGCGGAGAGGTGAATACCTCGGTCATCCGCGAACCAGGCGGCGTGGTTCATTTCTTTGAGAACCC
>JAGRPD010000175.1 GCA_020439875.1 Verrucomicrobiales bacterium | reverse complement strand
GATCTCTCCCGAGTCGAGCATCAGTACGCAGTAAGCCGGACGGCGCAGCATTTAAAAAAGAGCACACCAAAGAGCCACGACGAAGCCCGGCTCTGGAGAGATCAGGCTACCTCAAACCGCCGCCAGCCAACGTAGCTCGATCTCTCCCGAGTCGAGCCTCGGTGCGCAGTGAGCCGGACGGCGCAGCATTCACCCACGGCAGTCCCCCTTCACCGCGCAAAAATCGGGCTCATCCGAGAGATGGGAGCATGGTTGAACGGGCGGGTGGTGAATGGTTTGGAATTCGGCGGGCCAATCCCAACGGGATTTCAGCCCTTAGCCAGGGGTCGTAGCAAGGCACGAGAGCAGACCCCTGGAAATCTGCGTCATGATCCAGGGCGCATCTTGAAGGGATGCCAGCCAGGGGCTTCTGATTCGGGGGCGGATCCATCCTGGCACCCCTCTGACTGGCACCCTTGCTGGGCTGCTTAAGCCATCTCACTTCATTCTCGACAGATCACCGTCCGACCTTTTAGAATGAGCGCATCATGGCTTCCCACTCCCGCACTGGACCGGCCACTCCCACGATCCATCTCGCTCAACGCCTGGGTGCTCTCTTCACCGCGCCCGCTCCCATCTTGGGTTACCTACTTCTGATTCGCGCTCCCCTGCTCGGAGCCTTGGTGATGATCCTGCTCCCGCTAGGAGCCATGGGCAGCCTCTCCGCCCTGTTTCTCGGTGCCTACGACCTGAGTGAGCGGTGGGATGGAGGTCTGGACGGGTTCCTTTTCGGCTTTGTTTTGAACATGGTCGTCGGTTGTCTCCGCGCCCAACGTCACATCGTGGATCAACATGGAGCCGAAAGGTTCGGCGCACAGGCCGTGGCTCCCGCCTCCGGTTTTGATTCGATCTGGGAGTTTCTCCTTTTTGTGGCTATCGCCCTCAACGTCGTTGCGACGCTGATCGCCTCCGAATCTGCACGATATTCGTCCATTCTCGTCGGTTTGGCCGCCGGACTCGCCATCGCGGCCCTCATCAATCGCCTCTTTTTCAAACCCATCCAGGATGCCTCCTCTTCACAAAAATGTTGGATCATCCCCTGGCTGGCCAAACTCTTTCCGAATGGAATCCCTGGCGTTTTGAAAACCCAAGGAACCGAGGGAAACAAATCCTCCCTCTACAGTAGTCACTTCTATGCGCTGATCCAGGCAGTCATCCTCATCCTGCTTCTTGCCACCTCTTCGTCTCAGTTGCCACCGGCGGCATCGGTGTTGATCCTCGTCGCCCTCTGCTCCCAAATCGTGGGATTTGTAGCCTTCTTGGGCGATGCCTATCGCATCCCGATTTTTCTCCTCGCGGCGATTTGGTTCACCCTGATGACTCTTTGGCGGGAGAGCGATCACTACTACCGCATCTGGCCTCGCCCGGAAAAAGTTGAGCTTCCCACCCCGGCAGACCTGTTGAGTCAGGCCATTGATTCCGGGACCAAAACTCAGGTCCAACCCATCTTCATCATCGCAGCAGAAGGCGGCGGCATTCAGTCCGCCGCGTGGACCGCCGCCGCAATGAAAGAGATCGCGGCCGTCTCGGGATTGGGAGACAGATTTCACTCCTACGTCAAACTCATCAGCGGGGTCTCAGGAGGCAGTGTCGGTGCCCTCCACTACGCCCTGGCCGTATCGGACACCAATAGCCATAGCGATCGCTTTGAAAAGGCCGCTCAGATCGCAGGCACTTCGAGTCTGCGACGCGCTACCGGAGGCCTGGTGCGCTGGGACTTGCCACGCGCCTTGGTTCCCATCGCCTTTTCTCTTTCCAGTGGTTTGTTAAAGGACCGCGCCAATGCTCTGGAGGACGGGTGGATCGAAATCAGCGACGCCATCCATGGCGAAAACGGCCCGCGTCTGCGAGATGCGACGCTCTACGGCTGGGGTGCCCTGGCCGCTCAGGGCAAAATGCCTGCCGTGTTGTTCAATTCCACCATCGTCGAGACGGGCGAGCGAATGGCTTTCTGCACCGCGCCGCGTCGGCGAGTGGTGCCTATCGTCGAAGCCGCTTCGAAGCGGAATCAACCCCGATTCATTGGTAACGTCGAATTCGCCCACCGTTACAATGCCGACCTTCGCATGGTCACCGCCGCGCGCCTGTCCGCCACCTTCCCCGTGGTCAGCCCCGCCGCCCGCCCAGCCCTGGCGGAGTCTGCCGATGCCCCACCGCGCATCCTCCCTGGGCGTGAACACTGGGACACGTTTCCTCAGGGAGGCAGCCTACATCACTGTGTGGACGGCGGCTACTACGAGAACAAAGGCATCGTTGGTGCCTTGGAATGGCTCGAAGATGGGCTGCAGGATTTGCGATCTCGAAATCAATTTCCCCTCATTGCCGTGGACGATGTTCCGAACTCTCATCTTCTACAGATCGTCTTCATCGAACTCTCCGCCTTCCCCGACCCTGCGCCATCGGAGGTGGTAGATCTCAGTGCGCGACCTGCCGGGGCATTGTTCGATCTCTCAGCCCCTCTCCAAACCCTCGTCAACGTGCGTTCATCCGGTCAGCGCGCCTTTGCCAGCCTGATGGTCGAGGAGTTCAAAGCGGCGTGGAAAGACGTGGCCAAGATCTCCCACGTTCGCATCGTCCCCGATCCCAAGAACCTGCAGGCTGCATCCACCGACGCAGCCACCGACCCCTCATCTGAAGCCGACAAAAAATCGCTCTTCCATTGGACGCGCGCCGCCTCTCTGACCTCGCCTCCTTTGTCGTGGCATTTGAGGCAGCAAGAATTTGCCATGATCGCCGACCAGGTTCACCTGGTCGTGAATCAGATCAAAGATAAAGGATTTGAGGAAGTGCGGGTTCCAGAAGTGAAAACCGAATTGGTCGCTTTGAACGACCCGCAATCTTCGCCTTCCCTGCAAAACCGCGTCACCTTTTCAACGGTCCGCAACCGCTATGAGGGAGGATTCGCCCGCGATGATCGGCAATTCGAGGCCACCATGACAGCGCAGGTCGATTCACCACCCTTGGTTTCACAATCGGTGCCCGCCGAACCTGAGAAAGTCAAAGACGTCTTTGAGCGCATGAAAAACCTCATCCCGGAGGACAAGAAGCGATGAAGAAACTTCTCGGTCACTGTTTTTGCTACCCCAACAAACTGCGCGTTTGCACGTGGATCGCATCCCTGCTGCTCCTCGGCTCCTTCATCCATCTGTACCATGTCAATACCCAGTGGAGCGTGGAGATGCAACGCCGTGCCACGCTCGGCTTTCCCAACGGCGGCACCGCGCCTCTGATCGCGCTGATGATGAGCCCGACCTTCGA
>JAGRPD010000174.1 GCA_020439875.1 Verrucomicrobiales bacterium | reverse complement strand
CATGGCGTGGGCGGCACGCTGGGCGGCGCGGACAGCAGAGGGGCTGGGTGGGCGCTGGGTTTTAAAACCCGGCTGCGGGGTGGTTCAGTAGTTGAACAGGTCTTCCACGCGGAGATCGGCGGTGGAGGAGGGATCGGCGGCCAAGAGGGCGGCATTCACGGCGGTGGTGACCCGCAGCTTCATGGCGGGCTTGAGCCAGCGTCCCTTGCGAGCACGCTGGATGGTTTTGTGCGTGAGCGGGGCGCTGCTGGCTGCCACGACGTGGTGGTGGGTGAGACCATGCTGAGTCAGGATGGCGTCGAGAGGCTGGTTGCCCAGGTTGCGTTGTTCAGGTTCGTGTGCCACTTCTTTTAAAAACAGGGGGTATCAATGCCTCCGCTCGGTCAAACATCAAACCCAACTCTTTCCATGCGCCTCCTTTTGACGACCACGAGCTATCAAGATACGCCGGGTGACCATCATGCTCTGTTGGAAGCGCAGGGCTTCGAGATCCATCGGGAGCGCGGTCCGCTGCCGGAGGCGCGGATGCTGGAGCTGGCGGGCGAATTTGACGCCTTTCTGTGCGGTGATGATGAAATCACGGCGGCGGTGCTGGATCGGGCGCTACCTCGGCTGCGTGTGATCAGCAAATACGGGATCGGCCTGGATAAGATCGATGTGGTGCAGTGCACCGAACGCAAGCTGCCGGTTTTGTTTACGCCTGGGGTCAATCACACCACGGTGGCGGAGCATACCTTCTGCCTGCTGCTGGCGCAGGTGCGGAATCTGGTGGATTCAGCGGTCTCGGTGCGCGAGGGCGGGTGGAAGCGGGTCACGGGGCACGAAATTTGGAACAAAGCCATGGGCATTGTCGGGCTGGGGCGGATCGGGCAGGAGGTGGCGAAACGGGCGCGAGCTTTTGGAATGACGGTGCACGGGATGGATCCCTACTGGCCGGAATCCTTCGCGGAAGAGTTCGGCGTCACGCGGCATGAGACTCTGGAGACCATGCTGCCCGAGATCGACGTACTCTCGCTTCACGCGAATCTCAGTGAGAGCACGCGCCATCTGGTGCGTGCGGACCGTTTGCAACTGGCGCGGCCCGGTTTGGTCATCGTCAACACTTCGCGCGCGGAGTTGGTGAATCTGCGGGACGTCATTGCGGCCCTGGATGCGGGTGCTTTGGGCGGTTACGCCACGGATGTGCTGGATGAAGAACCGCCACCGCCGGATCACCCGTTGTTGCGGCATCCGAAGGCTGTGATTACGCCGCACATTGGCTCGCGAACCTACGAAAGCGTGCCTCGCCAGGCGATGCGTGCGACGCTGAATTTGGTCAATTTCCTGAACGGCGAGGCGGATGTGATCCAGGCCAATCGCTGGTGAGACGGGTTTCCTCGGGGCTGTGGGACGGTTGGAAGATTCCGTTCCCCCCCAGGGTTGACATCCTTTTTCACGGTCTTACTATGAGGCGCACCCCAATAAAACACACACCGACTATAGCACCTTCAAAGATAATCGGGAACCGAGGAGAACCACGGGTATGAGGAACTACGAATACGATGACGAGCGCCGCACGCCGCCGGCGCTGCACTCCGAAAAAATTGTGGGCGACCGGAAGATTTTCTTCCTCGACCTCAAGGAGAATGATCGCGGGCGTTTCGTGAAAATCACGGAAGATGTGCGCGGTCGGCGTGATACGATCATGCTGCCGATGGAAGTCGCCGAGGAGTTCCTGGAGGCTCTGCAGCGTTGCGTCGAGGTGGACCACGAGATGGGTCCGGTGGAAGGCGGCGGTGGGGCCTAGGCCTGATCGCACGTTGAGACGGCCCGAAGTGGCCATCGGTCATAGCTGAAACAGTCCTCTGCGTAGGGCAGTGGTTTTTGTTTCTGGTTCCCTCCTACTGGAGGAGCGGATTTTGCGTGCGCTCCCGGCCCACGGTGGTTTCAGGTCCGTGACCTGGCCACAGGCAGGTTTCATCGGGCAGCGGCAGGATTTTGGTCTCGATCCCATGCAGGAGCTGGCTCCAGCTGCCGCCCGGGAAATCGGTGCGCCCCACGCCGTCGCGAAAAAGCACATCGCCCCCGAGGAGGAGGTGGCCTTCCGGTTGGTAGAAGCAGAGGCTATCCAGAGAGTGGCCAGGGATGTGGAGCACCTGCCAAAAGTGGCCGAGCGCCTCCAGCGGCTCGGACTCGCTGGCATGGTGCGTCACTTGAAAAGGAGGGACACTGAAGGGCAAGCCTGTGGTCAGGCCGAGGAGAGATTCCAGCGTGAGATCCCGGGAATAGTCGGAGAAGGCGACCAGCGGGCATTCAAACCGCTGCACCAGAGCCGCCGCATCTTGGCAGTGATCAAAGTGCTGATGGGTCAGCCAGAGCGCCTCAGGGGTGACCCCCAGGTGCTCGACCCAAGCTGCCATTCCCTCAGGGGCATCGACGACCAAATGGCGGTCTCCGAGGGTGATGAGATATCCGTTGGTGGCGGCGATGCCGCCGGTGTGGCACTGAAGAGTGAACATTGAGAAAGCAGTCGGGTCTGAAAGCGGTGGACAAAAGAAAGCCGAACTCGCAAATTAGCCAGCGAGTTTTCCAGGCTTCGTTCGTATCTACCTCTTGCCAATGATGACCCGATTTTTAACCCCGATCTTCGCCACCGCCGCGTTTGCCGTCCTGCTGAGCCCCTCAGGGGCTTCTGGTGCGACCAATTTTGGCCAGGTGGCCATGCATGTGGCCTACATGCTAGGGAATCACCACTATTCCCACAAGGACTTTGACGATCAGGTCTCCAAGCAGCTGCTGCAGGACTACCTGGACATGTTGGATCCCCGGCACATTTACTTCACCAAGGAAGACGTGGATGCCTTCCGCTCGAAGTACGAGACCACGCTCGACGACCACGTGCTGATGAAGAATATCGAGCCCGCTCAGGAGATCTATGATCTGTTTGTGTCCCGGGTGAAAAGCCGGGTCGATTTTGCCCGGCACGTCCTGGATACCCACGAGTTCAAGTACGACGGCAATGAGACCCTCGAAATGAAGCGGGATGAAGCCCCCTGGCCGGCGGCGGGTGCCGAAGCGGATGCTCTGTGGATGCGCCTTTTGGAGGCCGACATGCTGGCAGAAGTGCTGATCGATGAGAATCGCGCTCGTGAAGAGGCCAAGAAGGCCGAGAAGGAGAAGGAAAAGGCAGCCAAGGAAAAAGCAGCAGGTGGCAAAGATGCAGCGCAGGCCCCCGAGAAGCCGGCGGACACCTCAAAAGTGGCCGAAACCAAGACTCCCGAGAAGCCCAAGGAGGCCCCTCCTGCGGCTGATCCCACCAAGGCAAACGGCAAAGAAGTCGCCGTGAAGGCCGATGATGACGAGGACGCGAAAAAGACGCCGAAGGAGCGGGTGATGGAGGATTTTGATCGCTTGGTCGAGTCTTTGGAAGAGAACGACGAGGAAGATGTGGTGAACTTTTTCCTCTCCGCTCTTTCCGAGACCTACGATCCGCACACCGAGTACATGAGCCAGTCTGAGATCGACAACTTTCAGATCCAGATGAAGCACTCCCTGGTCGGCATCGGAGCGCTGTTGGAGTCCAAGGAAGAGGTGGCAGAGATCAAAGGCATCGTGGTGGGCGGTCCCGCTGACAAGCAGGGAGAGCTGCAGTTGGGCGACCAAATCACCGGCGTGGCACAGGGAGATGCGGACTTTGTCGATACCAAGTACATGAAGCTCAACAAGATCGTGGACATGATCCGCGGCGATGTGGATACCACCGTGCGGTTGCGCGTGGCACCTGCGGAGGATCGTTCCGCAGTGAAGGTGATCAGCATTGTGCGGGCGGAGGTGGAACTCAAAGAGAAGCTGGCGCACGCCGAGCTGATCCGCACGCCCGGTTTGCTGGGCAAAGAGATGCGGGTGGGCTGGATCATGCTGCCTTCCTTTTACGCCGACATGGAGGAGGGTCGCGTGAGCATGACGGAGGACGTGGAGCGGTTGCTCAAGCGCCTGATGGAGGAAAAAATCGATGGTTTGGTGCTGGATCTGCGCGGCAACGGAGGTGGCTCCTTGGAGGAGGCCATCAAGCTGACGGGGCTCTTTGTTCCCTCTGGCCCTGTGGTGCAGGCCAAGGATTGGAAGGGCAACATCACCTGGAGAGATTGTGAAGAGCCGGAAGCCCTCTACCAGGGGCCCATGATCGTTTTGACTGATAAAACGAGTGCCTCGGCCAGTGAGATTTTGGCAGCGGCTCTGCAGGATTACGGTCGCGCCGTGGTGGTGGGAGATTCCTCCACCTTCGGCAAAGGAACTGTGCAGACCATTTTGCCGGTGGATCGATTCATGCCTTTCTTCAGCGACAAGACACGGGCGGGAGCCTTGAAGGTGACGATCCAAAAGTTTTACCGCATCGCCGGTGGTTCCACCCAGCTCAAAGGCGTGGTTCCTGATCTGCAACTGCCGACCGTGCGCGACGTGCTCGACATTGGAGAGGCCTCAGCAAAGAATCCGCTGCCCTACGACACGATCCCGCCACGTCCTTACGAGGCGTGGAAAGGCCCTGCCTTGCCTTTGGAGCAGTTGCAGACTCGGTTGAGCAGCCGCTTGGAGAGCAATCCCGAATTTCAATTCGTGAAGGATGAAGCCAAACGGTTGAAGGATCGGATCGACCGCAACCAACTCAGTCTCAACATCGCAAGGCGCCGCGAGGAGCGTGATGAATCGGAGAAACGTCGGGATGAGCAGGAGAAATCCCGCGAGGTGCGGGCTGAGGAGGTGGCCAAGAAGCTGGGCAAAGACGGCTTCAAAATCTATGAATTGACGCTCTCCAACGTGGATGATCCAGAGCTGATGCTGCGGGCCGACGTCACCGATGAGCAGCGCTCCGGCATGCGGGTGGCGCAAGATGAGGAGAGCAAAGCAGGAGGTGAAGAAGATTTTCCCTTCGGCATGGAACCTGCCAAACTGGAGACAATGCACATTCTGCGTGATTTGATCGATCTTCAAAAAACCCCTCCTGCCACCGCCAAGACGGGGAAAGACGTGGGCGTGAGCGGGCGGGAGTAAGGCAGCCTTTTTGAGATCCGCCCTCGAAGAAGAACGATCTGGTCGCTGCGCGTCCGCCATGGCGTTTCCCGTCTCGCTCGACCGGCCCGCGTTGCGCGCTGCGCAGTGGGAGAAGTTGAGAGCGATCTTGCAGCGGATGCAGGTCCACGGCGGGTCTGCGGCGGAACGAGTGGCAGGGGTGGAGTCGCTGGAGAGTTTCTGCCGTGTGGTGAACCCGCTCTCGAAGGCGGACATCCTGGCGGATCGGCAGCTGCATCCGCCGTTTGGCTCGTACCTGCTGGAGCCCCTGGAGCATTACACCCGTCTCTGTCAGACGAGCGGGACCAGCACCGGGCAGCCCATCGCATGGATCGATACCCCAGAGAGTTGGGAGGCAATGTTGAAATGCTGGCGGCGGGTGTATGAAGCAGCCGAATTGCAGCCGGGAAAGGATCGG
>JAGRPD010000173.1 GCA_020439875.1 Verrucomicrobiales bacterium | reverse complement strand
ACCACCGCGCTCGACGTCACCATTCAAAAGCAGATCCTCGACCTCCTCGCCGAGCTGCGCCGCAGCGTCAGCATGAGCCTCATCCTCATCACCCACAATCTCGGCATCGTCCGCGACGTCGCCGACCGCATCGTCGTCATGTTTCGCGGGCGCATCGTCGAGGAAGGCCCCAGCGACACCGTGCTGCGCTCCCCGCAGCACCCTTACACCCGCGCCTTGCTCGAGTGCGTGCCACGGCTGGATCACCCCCAGGCCCGTCTCCCCACCATCGACTACGCCGCCTTGGAAAAAGCCTGATCCACCTGCCCCAGCAGCCTCCCTCAGCTCACCTTGTGAAAAAATTCACAAAGCCCTTGCCGGTCCGGTGCGGGCTCGGATAATGCGCCATGGCCGCCCCTGTCTCATACCTGCCTGGAAAAGAGCCGCACGCTCGGGAAAGACGTTTGATTTTCAAAAACGTCGATCGCCAGGGCTACTCTCCATCCATCGACGCATTCCTCGCCGACGGCGGTTATGAGCAGGCGAAAAAAGCCCTCAAGATGGAGCGCAAAGCCATCACCGATGAGGTGAAAAAAGCTGGCCTGCGCGGACGTGGTGGCGCGGGATTCCCCACCGGATTGAAGTGGACCTTCATCCCCCCCAACAACACCAAGCCCGTCTATCTCATCTGCAACGCCGACGAATCCGAGCCCGGCACTTTTAAAGACCGCTACATCCTCCACCAGGATCCCCACCAGCTCATCGAAGGCATGCTCATCGCCTGCTACGCCGTGGGTGCCCACCTCGCTTACATTTACATCCGGGAGGAGTTTCCCAACGCCGCGAAGATCGTCGAGCAAGCCATCGCCGAGGCCCATGAAAAAGGCTTTCTCGGCAAAAACATCCAAGGCTCCGGGTTCGACCTGGAAATCCACGTCCACCGCGGCGCAGGCGCGTACATTTGCGGAGAAGAGACCGGATTGATCGAATCCCTCGAAGGCAAACGCCCCTACCCACGCATCAAGCCGCCCTACTTCCCCGCCGCGCTCGGGCTCTACATGTGCCCCACCATCGTCAACAACGTGGAGTCCCTCTGCCACGTCAAACACATCCTCGAAATGGGCGGTGAGGAATACGCCAAGCTCGGCACACCCAACAACACCGGCACCCGCATCCTCTGCGTCTCCGGTGACGTGAAGCGCCCCGGTTATTTCGAAGTCGAAGTCGGCAAAGTGACCATGGGAGAGGTCATCAACGATCTCTGTGGCGGCCTCAAAGACGGACGCAAGCTCAAAGCCATCATCCCCGGTGGCTCCTCCGCCAAAGTGCTGCGCGCCGATGAAACCTTCAAGCTCAAGGACGGCCGCGAGCTGACCATCATGGACATCCCGATGGACTTCGACACCATGGCCGCCTGCGGCTCGATGGCCGGCTCCGGAGGCGTCATCATCATGGACGACAGCCGCTCCATGAGCTGGGTCATCAACAACCTGAACAACTTCTACGCCCACGAATCCTGCGGCCAATGCACCCCCTGCCGCGAGGGCAGCCTGTGGATGAAGAAAATCAGTGACCGCATCGCCCACGGTGAAGCCAGCCCCGATGATGTGGACACCCTCGAGTCCGTAGCCAATCAGATCGAAGGCAAAACCATCTGCGCCTTCGGTGAAGCCTGCTCCTGGCCCACGCAGAGTTTCGTCCGCAAATTCCGCGACGAAATGAAGGCCGATTGCAAACCGGAACTCGCCGGTCAGATCGTCGCCAAAGAGTCCCGTCTCGCCGCCGCCGGACTGCCCAGCTGAGGATCGTCCGCGCGGAGATTTTTCAACGGGCAACGCCCCGCTCCCTGACTCTCCGAGTCGGATTACGGAGCCTCGCGCTTTTTGCCCTCTTCACCAGATGGAGGAGCCCGGCGGATGCCTGTCTCTCCCCCCGCCCCCGGAGGTCCGCCTTTGCCTCCCGCCTCGCCACGCAGACGGCGGATCTCCTCCCCCAAAACTTCTCGATAGGCCGCGCGGAATTTCTCGGCGGCCTCCACCCGCTGCTCCATCGGAGCTTGCTCCAGCTGGGCAAACACCTCCTTCACCCGTGGCAATCCTAAAATGCGCGCATGCAGCTCCCGCGCCCCCTCGCGCCGCTCCATCGGCGTGAAGGTCATCAGCTCCGACTCCAGCCTCCGCACCGTCTGTTTGGCAAAGTCGGGAGCCTTAGGATCTGGCAGCGGCCCCATGGAGCCACGCCCATCTCGGCTCCGGCTGGGACGCAGCTTTTCCAGCAGCGGCTGAAGGTCGGGATCGATCTCCAGCAGCACCTTGGAAAGCGTCCGCCGCAGGTCATCGTTGGCGCGCATCACACGATCCCGCGCCTCCTTCACCTCGGGCCGCCCCCACGCCTGGTCCATGGCCTTGCGCACCCGCTTCTTTTGCTCCTCGCTCAACTGCGAAAAACCCTCGTGATGATCCCCCCCCATCGGCGATCTCCCACCGCCGAAACCGGGTGTAGGCCGACGGCCCGGCCCACCAAAACCCGCCTCTCCCGGAGGTCGCTCCCGATCTGGCGGCGGAGGTGGTCGTTTGCCTTCGCCCTCAGGACCGCGCTCGCCCCGAGCGGGCGGTTCAGACGGCGGAGCTGCGCGCAGGGCCGAGCCACTGAGCAGACCGCAGATCATCAAGAAAAAGAGAACTCGTTTCACGGAATCAAAAATGGAGGGGGGGTGAATCCTCGCCACCGTCCACCGCGAGAGGCTCTCGGTGAAATCAGGCAGGGACAGTAACCCGAAGCATCCGTAGGAGTTGCGGATCAAATGGCAATCTCCACCTTCTGGCGGTGCGCCGCGTGGTTCACGTTCAGCGCCAGCATTTCCAGCTCCAGCGTCTCCCCCCGCACCCGAGCTGCCACCCAGCCCGCTGGCTGAGCGGCATCGAACACGTAGGACACGGGCGGCAGATTGATCAGCCAGGGCAGGCCCTCAGCCGGAGGCACCGCACTCCAGCGGTGCGTGTGCCCAAAAAACAGCGCCTTCACCCTGGGCTCCGCCTTGAGCACCTCCATCAGCGCTGCCGTATCCTTCAGACCCGTCAGCTTTTTGCCCTCTTGCACCTCAGTCTGCGGATTGTGATGCACCATCACCAGCGTCGGCTTATCCGGCAGCTGCCGCAGCGTGCGCCGCAGCCAGCTCAGCTGCTCCGGCCCCAGCAAACCAGGCGTCACATTCACATGCTCCAGAGAATCCAGCAGCACCCAATTCACCCGGGCGCTGGACAGCACACTCACATGCCAGCCCCGCAGCAGCGGGTCCACCCCCGTCTCTCCACAGATGTTGAGAAAAGACTGCCGATTGTCGTGATTGCCCAAAACACAATGCACCTGCACGCGCGTGTCGTGAAACGGCCGCAACCGCTCCACAAACGTCGTGTAGTCCGCCGGTTGCCCGTCGTTCAGCGCGCAGTCTCCGCCAATCAAAACCCCGTGCGGTTTGCCCCCCGCCCGCAGCACCTGCGCCACACAGCGTTCCAAATTGGCCGCCATGTTGACACCACGCGCCTCCTTATTCGCATCTGCCGCGATGTGCGTGTCCGACAGCAGCGCCCAAAACTCCTCCCCACCCCCCTGGGCCGCCCGGGCAGAAGAAATCACCCCCGCACCGGCGGCGGCCAAGCTTCCACGCAGCCACTGCCGCCGCGTGAGATCCGGAAAAACATTGATCGGCATCCTGAGAGATCGCATCCCACTCCCGCCGTCTTGCAACGACCCGATGCCTCAATCTTGGTCTTTCCCCCGCCTCAGATGCCCTCCCAATATCTCACCACCCGCTCCACCGCCACCGCGCGTCCCGTCTCAGGCTGCACGCTCACCAGCAGCCCATTGATCCTCACCCGCCCCCGCCCCACGCCAAAGCGCGCCGGCATCATCGTCTGAAAACGAGAGAGAACCGGCTCGATCTGGCTGCCGATCACCGACTCCTCCGGCCCGCACATGCCCGCATCCGTTTGGTAAGCGGTGCCACCGGGCAAAATCCGTTCATCCGCCGTCGGCACATGCGTGTGAGTGCCGACCACCACCGATACCAACCCATCCAGATGCCAGCCCATGGCTACCTTTTCGCTGGTCGCCTCCGCGTGAAAATCCACCAAAATCACCCGCGTCTCCTGCCGCATCTCCTCCACCGCCTGCCGCACCGCCGGAAACGGATTGTCCAACTGCGGCCCCATGAAAACGCGACCCAGCAGATTGATCACCCCGATCGGCCCACGCGCGGTCTCCAGCACAAAAGCCCCGTGCCCCGGCACACCCTCGGGATAGTTCAGCGGCCTCAGCACCCGAGGCTCCTCCTTCAGATATGGCTCGATCTCCCGCTGGTCCCAAATGTGATCGCCCGTGGTGATGATCGATGCCCCCGAGCGCATCAATCCGATCGCAATCTTCGGCGTGATGCCGCGACCACCCGCCGCATTTTCGCCATTCACCACCGCTAGATCCACCCCCAGCTCCTTTTTCAAACCCGGCAGCACGGCGGAGACCGCCTTGCGCCCAGGTTCCCCCACCACGTCGCCAAGAAAAAGCAGACGAATGGGCGCATCAGAGGGCGGCTCAGCAGCGAGATCAGGCATAACCCTCCACTAAGTAGATGATGAAGCACCGGATCAAGTCTAGGATTGCCCCATGAAAAGGTTCTCGCCACACCACCGCCGCATCGGCGTGACGATGCTGGTCACTCTGCTCCTGGCTCCCGTCATTCTCCCTGCCCAGTCCTCCGCCCCTCCTGTTTCAGCGCCCGCAGCGGCTCCCGAGCCCACCCCGGCAGCAGACCCAGCAGCAGCCCCAGCACCTGCCACGCCGCCCGCCTCCTCGCTCGCCCAGCTCTCGCCCCTCGCCTCGCTGCCAGACTGGAATGAACTCGCCGCCTACGCTGGCACCCTCAGCCGGGAGGAATTCGAATCCGCGCTGACCGAGGTCTTTCTGCCGGACTCCCCCTTCCCATCCCCCTGGGTGGTCGGGCCCGATGGGGTCGAAATCCAAACCGGCCAGTCCCAACCCGCCTCCCTCAAGATCCCCTTCCTTCAGCGCGGCCAGACAGCGACCCCTCCCAAACGCTACTGGAAAACTGCAGCCGAACTCCCCCCCCTCAAAGACGAAACCCAGCCCCTCACCGACATCCACATCGCCATCGATCCAGGTCACATCGGCGGCGGCTATGGCGTGATGGAAGAGCGCCGCCTGAGCTTTGCCCCCGGAGAGGCCATTCAGGAGGGCGATCTCACCCTGCTCACCGCCCAGGTTCTGGAGCAGCGTCTGAAGGCCCTCGGAGCCTACGTCACCCTAGTCCGAAAAACCGCTGCCCCCGTCACCGAGCGGCGGCCCATCGACTTCCTCCTCACCGCGCGCAACCTCCTCTCCGCCAACGGCTTTCCCAACCCCACCGAATCCTACGCTGGCCTTCAGGGAGACATCCGCATGCTCACCGTCCAGTGGCAGAGTGAAAAGCTCTTCTACCGTGTCGCTGAGATCCATTCCCGCGCTGATCACCTCAATCAAGAGATCCGGCCCGACCTCGCCCTCTGTCTCCATTTCAATGCCGAAGCCTGGGGAGACTCCGCCGATCCTCAGTACTCCGACAAAAATCACCTGCACCTCATGATCAACGGCTGCTACTCGCTCAACGAAATCGCCACCCAAGACATCCGCTTCGAAATGATGCGGCGCATCTTTTCCAAAGCCTATCAAGAGGAACTCGCCCTCGTCCAACCCCTCGCCCGCAGCCTCGCCATCACCACCCGTCTGCCCCCTTACGTCTATACCACGCCCAACGCCCGACGCGTCACCGCAGACAGCTACGTCTATGCTCGCAACCTCCTCGCCAATCGCCTCTATCAATGCCCGGTCATCTACTTTGAACCCTACGTCATGAACCATCGCGAGACCTATCAGAGACTGCTCCGCGGTCACTGGATCGGCCGCACGCTCATCGGCGATCAGCTCCAGACCAGCGCCATCGAGGACTACGTCGAAGGCATCGTCCGTGGCCTCACCGAGTACTACCGAAGCCAGCGTCCCTCCGCCTGAGCCCCGCCCTCCCCTTTCGATCATGATCGTCATCGCAGGCAGCGGCTTCGTCGGCATCCGACTCGCCGCCCAGCTCCATCGCGCGGGCCACTCCGTCGCCACGCTCACCCGTGGACAGGACTCCGCCGCCGCCCTCGCCGCCGCTCATCCCTGGCCCGTCTTCGCCTGTGACATCACCGAGCCCGCCGCCGTCGGCGCCCTCGCCACCCGCCTTTCCACACCCGTCTCCGTCATCATCCACTGCGCCAGCTCCGGCCGCGGCGGAGCCCAGGCCTACCAGAGCGTCTTTGTCGATGGCATGCGCCATCTCCTCCAAGCCTTTCCCCACGCCTTCCCCATCTTCACCTCCAGCACCAGTGTCTATGCTCAGACGGACGGCTCCACCGTCACCGAGCAAAGTCCCACCGAGCCAGACCGCGACACCGGTCGCCTCCTCCTCACCGCTGAAAAAATCGCCCTTGATGCAGGAGGAGCCGCCCTCCGGCTCGCAGGCCTTTATGGCCCAAGTCGCTACCACGTACTCCTCTCCCTCCTCACCGGACGAGCCGCCATTGAGGACCCACCTGACCAGCACGGCAGCCCAGGCCGCATCCTCAACCAAATCCACGCCGCAGACGCCGCCCACGCCCTTTTCACCCTCGCCCTCCAGCGTCAACCCGGCCTTTTCAACGCCGCCGACGACCATCCCCGCAGCCAAGAAGAAGGCCTCAACGAGCTCGCGGACCTCTTTTCTCAACCCCCACCCGGCCATCGCCCTGCCGACCCCACCCGCAAACGCGGCTGGACCAGCAAAGCCGTCTCCAATACCCGCCTGCGCTCCCTCGGCTGGTGCCCCTGCTACCCCGATCCCGTCACCGCCCTGCGTCGTGATCCCGCCCTCGCCGCATCCATCCTCGATCAAGCCAACGCCACCACCGATCATCCTCCCCCCCTGCGCGCGCCCAACATCCTCCTCATCGGCCTCATGGGCAGCGGCAAAACCACCGTCGGCCGCATCATCGCCCAAAAACTCGGTTGGGACTTCGTCGATACCGACGCCCTCCTCGTCTCTCAAGCCCAGGGACGCTCCATCCCTGACATCTTCGCCAGCGAGGGAGAGAGCGGCTTTCGCGACCGAGAATCCGCCACTCTCCTCAGCCTCCTCGGCACACGCAACACCGTCATCGCCACCGGCGGCGGCATCATTTTGCGCCCCGAAAATCGCTCCCTCCTGCACCATCTCGGATTCATCATCTGGCTCGAGGCCGACCCCGCCCGCCTCGCCTATCGCACCTCCTTCAATCAAGATCGGCCCCTCCTTCACACCGACGATCCCCTGGCCAAACTCACCCTCCTCCTCGATCAACGCGGCCCCCTCTATCGCAGCCTCGCTGATCTACGAATCAAAACGGAGGACCTCAACCCCGAAGAGAGTGCCTACGGAGCCACCGAGAGCGCCCGCGTCTTTTTCATGCAGCAGATCCGCCATCGCGCCGCCTGGCAGCCACCCACCAGCCCGTGAGTGATCTCAAATCCCGCTTGATCGAGACCGCCCACCGATTGGGATTCGATGCCTGCCGCATCGCTCCCGCCTTACCCGCACCCCACGCCCATCGATTCCGCGAATGGTTAGCCGCCGGCAGCCATGGAGACATGACCTGGTTTGAGCGCAACGTGGACCGTCGGCTCGACCCTCGCGTCGTCGTCCCCGGAGCCCAAGCCATCATCGTACTCGCCCTCAACTACTGGCAGGGCTCACCTCGCCCCGAGCCCGATTATCGCGTCGCTCGCTACGCCTGGAATGATGACTATCACGACCTCATTACCCGCAAACTCAAAGCCTTCCACGCCGAGCTAGCCCCCCTCGGAGGCGAACATCGCTACTACGTGGACACGGGCCCCGTCCTGGAGCGAGACTTTGCCAGTGAAGCCGGTCTCGGCTGGAATGGCAAGAGCACCATGCAAATCCATCGCCGTCTCGGCACCTGGTTCCTCCTCGCCGAAATCATCACCACCCTCCCCCTCGCCCCCGACCTTCCAGAGCCGAATCGCTGCGGCAGTTGCACCCGCTGCATCACCGCCTGTCCCACGGGTGCCATCACCGCACCCCAGCGCATGGACGCCCAACGCTGCCTCTCCTACTACTCCATCGAGCACAAAGGCCCCATCCCCGAGTCCTTCCGGCGCGCCCTCGCAGATCGCATCTACGGCTGCGATGACTGCCTCGACGCCTGCCCCTGGAACCGCTTCGCTCAAACCACTCGCGAGGCCACCTTCCACGCCCGCTCCAGCATCTTCCAACATACCTTGCGCGATTTCCTCAGCCTCACCGACACCGACTTCCGCCAGCTCTTTGCCAAAAGCCCCATCAAGCGCATCAAACGCCCCGCCTTCCTCCGCAACGTCTGCGTCGCCCTCGGCAACACCGGCACCCCCGCCGATCTCCCCGCGCTCCACATCGCCGCCGCAGATCCCCATCCACTCATCTCCGAGCTCGCCGCCTGGGCCATTCGTGAGATCCAGTCCCGCCACCCTGCCTAACAAAAAGCAGGCCCCTCCACCTCACGGCATTTCCACCTGCAACCGCACAAACAGCACGCTCCCAGAAATCGGAAAATCCCGCCAATAAACCCCTGCTCCATCGGTCTGCTCGGATACCGCCGCATCCGGCCAATCCACAGGCCCCGGCAACGTCCCGGAACTTTCCACTCGATATAACAAACTCGGTTGGTCCTTGCGGTATTGAAACCGCATCACTCCACCCACCCGACTCGCATTCGGCAGCAGTTCCACATCGCTCCGCGTCGGATCCATCCCCTGGGAAAACTCCAACAAATTGCGCGCTCCATCCGCATCCCAATCGTCCTCCGCTTCCGCTCCCGCGCCCCCATCGGGCAACCCAAAATACGCATCCCGCCACGCCTGCCACACCGTCATCCACTCCTGCATGCCGATGTCCACGCGAAGATTCGCCACGCGCCCCGCTCCAAAAAAATCCTTCTCCCCGGCCCCCGGCGCAAACCCCGGATCTCCTCGATCCCGGCACACGGAACCAGTCGCCAATCGAAAGTCCTCCGCCACCGGCGTCGCTCCAGGCGTCGGCGTCACAAATCCCGGATTCGCCGCCAGACTGTTGGTCTCCCCTCCCACCGCTGCACGCCACTGCGCCAGATTTCTGTAGCTTTGATTGCCCGTGCCATCCGGATTCAAACCAAACTCCAGGTAGCTGTCCCCCGAGTTGTAGTAAAGGTTGTAATCAAACACATTGCCCCCCGGAAAGGCCCGCTGCGCTGCAGTCCCCCCCGTCACGTAATGGATGATCAACTGGTCCGTCACCGGATTTGCCCACACAATGTTATTTGTGAACGTGTTCGAGGTGTAATAAAACTGAATCGCCACCTGCCCCCCATATGTCGCCGCCGTATCGTTCTTATAGATCACATTGTGATCAATCAAACAGTCGCGCGTCGTTCCACGGTTTGCGTTGTACCCGCCCATGATCAATCCTGCCCCGTGGTTGTGATTCAGCAAATTGTTGCGCAAGATGATGAAGTCCGTGTAACCCGTCGCTGCCTCACTCGCCAGCTCCATGCCGTAGTTGCAGTGGTGACAGTGGTTGCGCTCCAACACGATGTTTGTACCGCCATCCACATAAATCCCAGCGGCAGACTGATCCCCACCTCCCGTCGCAAAATCCCCTCCGTAACCCGGATTGTAGGCCGAATCGATGTTATAGACCACATTGCCCACACACACTCCATCCCGCGCCCGATCATTGGCCGGAGCCGATCCCTCGTAACCAATAAAATCGATTCCGATGTTGTTGCAGTCATGCACCACATTGCCGCTGATCTGAAAATTCGTCACATTGCCGTTGATCGCCACCGACTCGCTCTGCCCCGTCCGCAGGTTATAGACCTCGTTCCCCTCGAACACCAAACCACTTATCGGCGTCACGCCGGAAGTACCATACACCGCCACACCAAATCCGTTGGCTCCTGAATTCGTACTGCTCTGCCAAATATCGTGGACCACACAGTTCCGAATCTCCAGATCCACCCCCGTTCCCTCCACCCGAATCCCCACCGGAATCCGCCCCCCCGCCGTCGTTTTGAAATTCCGCACCGTGATCCCTTCAAAGGTGAGGTAACTGCAATCATTGAACTCGACCAACCCTTCCCGATCCCCCCCGCTCGGCACCGTCAGAGCCGTTCCATCGATCACCGGCGTCTCGCCATTGTAGGCCAAGATCGAGATCCGCTGAGCCGCCGTCCCACTCTCTCCATTCAAAATCAGCCGCTCCGAATAGGTCCCTCCACGCACATGCAGCGTGTCCCCAGGCACCAACTGACTTGCGGCATATGTCAAAGTCGCCCAAGGCTGCGCCAGCGTGCCAGGACTGCCATTGCTCCCCGTCGGACTCACATACCACTCCGCCCCTCCCGCTTGAAACCAAGCGAGAGAAGCCAGCAAAAGCATCAACCATCGAACCAACGACATAGACAAGGAGAATGATCATGATCGACAATTCTCCCACCGTCCAGTTCAACCCCCACCCAAAAAACTCCTCCTCCCCTATCCTTCATCCATCCACTTGAATTCGGCGGCGCAGACCGCATTTTACCTTCACATGCGCTACATCAACCCGAAG
>JAGRPD010000172.1 GCA_020439875.1 Verrucomicrobiales bacterium | reverse complement strand
CCGGCAGACTCGATTCGAAGGCACCGAGCCATGCGGAATTCTCAGTCTGTGAAGACAAGTTGTCAAGTTGTTGCACCCCGGTTCCGATGCACTGGTGCCCTAACAGTCACAAATTCGCAGCCTGACGTCTTTCCCGCTCTCCAAACCCATGTCGCCTGACTCCTTTTTCCGTGGTCCCCCTGCTACTCAATTTGATCACCTATCTTACCAATCAGGAATGCGCTGCATTGCTCCGGGTGGAAATGGCTTCCTCACAAATTTCATTTCAATCTTTCGCCCCATGCTTCTTATGTCGAAGGTGATGCACTCGAAGGTGATCAGCCCCTCAGCCCGTATCATGACATTGTCCCATCTATACATTTCAATTTTGATCCGATCGCCGCTGATCACATAGTAGCCAATTTGGCATAACCCTCGCCACTGGTCACCATCAATGGCCGTTGGTTCGCGATCCTTGATGGCAATATTGCGATACAGGAAATGCCCGTCCGGCCAAAAGCGAAAGAAAGTGAATCCAACTCGATCCCCAGTAGGGAAATGTTGGATGTGTTTATTCACATAAAGAGCATTGGGATCGACCAACCTCGACTGCATCATCTGCGCCGTGTTCTGCTGAGCTTTTTTACGCAGTGTCCATCGCCAATCACTGGGAATCGGGACTCCAGAGGGCGCGTTCTTGGTCGCCACGCCAACACATCCAACCAGAAAGAGGCAGACAAGAAATAGACTGATTAGTTTCATTGAAGCGATTGAGATCAAGGTGCTTTCACCAGCCGTTTTTCGAAAACTTGCCAGTGGGGTCTGTTTTCGGAACTTTTGGAGCCGACTGGGAAAGTCCATTCGGGTCTGGATTGTTTTCAAAGTAACGGAAATAAGGCAGGCCGCGGAGAGTGTGCAGCCAAGTCTGAACCCAGCCCTCGCCGTAAAGTTCAGTCTTCCCATTTTCGCCGAGAATGGGGAAGGCATCACCTCCGCTCAAGTAGCCCAGCGAGCTATCGTAAGAGCGCAGGCTGTCATAACCACGGTTGTATGCGAAGCCAATGCCCGATCGGTCTAGGTAATATTCATGACCATCCGAATCAAATTCAGCATCCCCAAATGTGCGATCATGTGCGAACGTGTCGTGAGCTAGTTCGTTGATTGTTCCCGATCCGTTTGGATCGAGAGACATGATATAGCCACCCCCAGTCCAGCCTCCATCTGTCCCATATTTTCCGTGTTGAATAAAACTTAGGGATCCATTAGTTGGGGAGTCGTTGTGATAGCCGAAGAAGATATCTTCAGTGCGCAAGCCGAGACTCATGACAACGGTGGATCGAGCAGTTGCTGAATTGTAGTTTAGGTGCTGCCCAAAAGAGACTGAACTCTCATATCGATTGGGCATCGTGGCTGGAGTGAAGTTGTTGAACGTGTAGGGTGTCATAGGACTATCCCGACCCGAGCCGTAAGTACCTGTCACGCCAATCCCAAAATCATAATGAATGCTGGGCTGCACTGGGGGATGATTGCGCAATTGGGCGGGTGTTCCTAATCCGGAGTTATAAAATCGTGCTGAGGCGTCCACTGAGACCGAGGTGTTGGCACTAAAGTGCTCGGTGACTCCCGCAGAAATATACATGGAGCTACCTCTGGTAGTGCTTGGTGGCCCCCCAAAGGAAAAGCTGAACCCAACCCTCAATCCCCACTCGGTTTCCCTTCCTGTAGGATCTACCCCATTCACCGGATCCCCAGCCGCATACCCATACAAAGACATGCTCTCGCCATGACCCGCTGGATCGGGGGAGATGAAACGGCCACTGGAGAGTTCGTAGTAGCGGGCACCGAGGCAGACGAGGCTGGTGAAGTCGAGGCGACGACCGCGCCAGTTGGTGGCTTGGGTGAGGGTGGCCCCTTCGTAGAGACTGGGGGAGTAACTGCCCGAGGCGGGGCCGTAGCCGCGACTGAGGCAGGGATTGGCGGTGAGAGTTCCGGTGCCGCCGTCGAGCCAAGCCACCGTGTGGCCATACGCATCGGTCACCATGCCCTCGACCCGGAGCAGGGCCGCTGGGGCCCCCTCCTCCAAGGTCTGACCCAAGCCATCTGCGGTCCAGACGGCTTCCAAGCCGCCGATGCCGTTCAGCGAACCGTAGGCACCATTGAGGTCCGGGCCGTGGATCTTGCGGTAGAGGCGACGTTCGAGCACGGGACCATTATCGGCTGCTTTTCTCAGGGTGGCGAGTTCGATTTCCAGGAACTCATAGAGCGGGTCGTAGGCGCTGGTCTCGGTGAAGTCCGTGAATTCGCTGAAACTGGTTTGGCCGTTCGCGCCCGCAGGAAATTCAAAGGTGGCGCGAGTGGTGGTACGGAGTCGTCGGCCCATGGCATCGTACCGCGCGGTCCAGGTGAACCCGCCTTCGAGGGAAGTGGTCGAGGTTTCGATCACCTGCACCAGTCTGCCCACCAAATCCCAGGTGTAGTTTTGGATTTTGAGGAGATTGGCCCCCAATCGATAGGTGCGAGTGGTGAGGTTGCCTTCGCCATCGTACTGAGATTCCACATCAAGGCTCGCGGGGGACTGAGGCGGCAGGCCGACCCCAAAGCGCCGCAGCTCGTCCGCCGAGGATTGGCCACTGGGGTGCTGAGCCTGGGCCAGCAACTGGTAGCTGCCCGGAGGCAGCCAAAGGCCGGTGCGCCAGAGTGCCGAGTCGGCCCGGAAACGGTTGGAGGACGGGGCACCGTTCTCGTCCACCGGGAAATCAATCTGCTCCGGGAGTAGGTGATAACTGCCCTGCAGGGTAAGGGCCCTCTCATTGTGCGTGCTTTGGCAAGATTCGATCCGACTGCGTTTGGCGGTTGTGTCCCTTCCATTTCCGGCTTAACTGCGCGGCCCTATGGCCCAGTTTAAAATCCTCGTCGCCGACCCCATTTCCCCCACTGGCATCGACCTCCTCAAGTCCGAACCGGCCTTTGACGTCGAGGTCAACCTCAACCTCAAGCAAGAAGACGACTTCGCTGCGGCTGCCGCAGACGCGCACGCCATCATCGTGCGCTCCGGCGTTAAAGTGACGGCCAAGGTGCTCGAAAACGCCCCCCACCTCAAAGCCGTGGGTCGAGCGGGCGTCGGCGTGGACAACATCGACATCCCGATCGCCTCAAAGCGCGGTGTGGTGGTCATGAACACCCCCGGAGGCAACACCATTTCCACGGCGGAACAGGCCTTCACGCTGATGATGGCGCTGGCGCGGAAAACTCCGCGCGCCCACGCTTCCATCGTCAATGGAGAGTGGGATCGCAAAAGCTTCAAGGGCACCGAGGTTTTCGGCAAAACCCTCACGGTGCTGGGCATGGGCCGGATCGGGGCCGAGTTTGCCAAACGCGCCAAGGCCTTCGGCATGCGGGTCATTGCCTATGATCCCTATTTGAGCAAAAACCGCGCGGAAAGCCTGGGTGTCGAACTCCAAACGGATCTGGACGCCGCCGTGGTGGAAGCTGACTTCATCACCATGCACATGCCGATGACGCCGGAGACCAAGCACATGCTCAACGCGGACCGGCTCAGCAAACTCAAAAAGAACTGCCGCATCATCAACTGCGCGCGGGGCGGGCTCATCGATGACAACGCTCTGGCCACGGCTCTGAAGGAAGGCCAAATCGCGGGTGCTGCGTTGGACGTCTTCGAGGTCGAGCCGCCTCCGGCTGATTATCCCCTGCTCTCCGCGCCGAACACGGTCTTCACGCCTCACCTCGGTGCATCCACCGATGAGGCTCAGGAGAACGTGGGCATCGAGATCGCCGAGACCATCCGCGAGCACCTGCTGCATGGCACGGTCATCAACGCGGTGAATATGCCCAACGTCGATCCCGCTACCTTGGAGAAGCTGGGTCCCTTCCTCAGCTTTGGCGAACTGCTCGGTCGCCTCGTGTCGCAAATCGCACCCGCCAATGCCTCGGTGCTCCGCCTCAATTATTGCGGCAAAATCGGAGCTGGAGACACCACCCTCATCTCTCGCGCCGTTTTGAAAGGCTACCTGGAGCGGTCCAGCGGGGCCGATCAGGTCAACTACGTCAACGCCACCGGCGTCGCCGACAAACTCGGCCTGCGCTTCACCGAAAGCCGCGTGCCTGAGCCTACGGAATTCAGCGATTTGATCGAGGTGGAAGCCACTGCCGAGGGAGCCAGCGCCAGCATCTCCGGCACCTTTTTCGGCGGTGACCCGCGCATCGTCAAAGTCAATGGCCGCCGCGTCGAGGCGCGCCCGGTGGGCACCCTGCTCTTCATTGAAAATCTCGACCGCCCTGGCATGATCGCCGCCTACAGTGCAGCCCTCGGAAAGGCCAACATCAACATCGCCGACATGTCCCTCGCTCGGGACAAGGAAGGCGGTGTCGCCCTCACCCTGCTCACCCTCGACAGCGCCCCCTCTGAGAGCGTGCTCGCCGAGCTGCGCAAGATCGAGGGCATCCGCCAGATCCGCAGTGTGGCTGCGGGTGCTTGATTCGCGCGGGCCTGACCGCAGATGGATGTCCGACTTCCCCCACGGGGCTCCGCGCTAGTCATTCGCTAGCGGCGGTCATAGACCGCCGCTACAGAGTTGCGGGCGCTCTGTTGGGCATCATTTGACACCCCTTCGCGCGCCCGCTACCCGCGCCGTTCGTCAATCCAGCTTGGCGGAGGAACGGTGGAAACGCATCACCACATTCGGATCGGGCGTCAGATCCACCGTTGCAGAATCCTTGCCCTCGTAGGGGATCAGATTCAGCACGTGCCGGATGCTCGCCAGCCGCGCGCGTTTTTTGTCGTTGGCCCCCACGATGATCCAGGGGCTGTAGGAAGTGTGGGTCTTGGAAAACATCTGATCCTTGAAGTGGGTGTAGCGATCCCACTGGTCCTGCGCCTTCATATCGATCGGGCTCAGTTTCCATTGTTTCAACGGATTGTGCCTGCGCGACTCAAATCGGCGCAGCTGTTCGTCCTTGGAAATGGAGAACCAAAACTTGATGATCGTCACTCCATCCTCATACAGCATGTGCTCAAATTCAGGCACCTGCTGCAAAAAGCGCTGATACTCATCCTCCGAGCAAAAACCATTCACCGGCTCCACCACCGCGCGGTTGTACCAGCTGCGATCAAAAAAGACGATCTCGCCCGCATTGGGCAGCTGCCGTACGTAGCGCTGAAAATACCACTG
>JAGRPD010000001.1 GCA_020439875.1 Verrucomicrobiales bacterium | reverse complement strand
CAGGGCTTTGAGAACATCGGCGGCGAGACCTTCATCTACTACGGCGCGTGGGATCCGCGTGCGCGCGGCGAACCGCGCGGCGGTGTTGGCATTGCAAGGATCCCGCGCGACCGGTTCGGCGCGCTCGTGGTGGAGGAAGCGGGGAAGGGCGATGGCGATTATCAACTGCCTCAGATTGCGAGCGAGTTCGTCACGGACTCGATCGAGTTCCCCGGTGGCCATGCGCGGCAAATCTTCGTGAATGCCGACGGCCTGGGTGAGGAGGCCAGCCTTCGAATCGAGATGCTTGATGAACTCGAGCGGCCCTTGCCTGAGTATTCAGGTGTGAAGGCGGCGGTGGTGCGCAGCAGCGGGTTTCAAACTCCCGTCGATTGGATCGGAAACCCGCCCCCATCGAGCTTGCCCGACCACGTTCGCTTCCGCGTGATCTTCGAAGGCAAGCGCAACACGGACATTCGCTTCCACGCGCTCTATTTGGCACCCGGAAGCTGATCGAGCCACTCGATCAAAAGCTGCGGCCACTGGGCGGGAGGGAAGCCGTGGGCCACGCGCTGTGGGATGAGGTTGCCGACGCCATGCGCGCCCACATCAAACTCCGCCATCTTCACGGGCACGCCCAGGGCCTTTAGATCGGCATGAATCTGGCGCGGCATTTCAATGGGGGCACCACCCGGTGTGCCGTCGTTGGTGGCATGAACGAGGAAGACCGGCGGAGTGTCCTTCTGGAACACAAACGGCGATTGCTTTTGCCGCCAGTGCCAGGTCGCAAGACCAACGGCAAAGTCTGGACGACAGCTTTCCCGCTCGATGGGATCGTCGGAGGTGGGATTGCCGCGGTCAAAGTTTGCCGCGAGGTTCATCGCCAGATTTCCGCCGGCGGAATAGCCTGCGATGCCGATTTGCTGGGGATGGATGCCCCACTGTTTCGCGCGATGCCGAACCGTTCGCAGGGCGCGCTGGGCATCGATCAGGGTGAGGGCCTGGATGCCGGCGTTGTCCACCTTGTGCGGCGGGCGCAGCCGGTAGCGCAGGCCGATGATCGTCACGCCCATCGGGTTAAAAACCTTTGCCGCGTAGATGACGTGCGTTTTCCAGTCCAGCGATCCGTATCCGCCGCCCGCGCAGACGAGGATGGCGCGCCCGGTGTTTGCCTGCGCTGCCGCTGGATAAATCACGATGCTCGGGATGGTCACGCCGCGCACTTGTCCGTTGGGTCCGACCGTTTCCGGTGGTGCGCCTTCCAGGAACTGCGGCGGCTGGTCCGGCCACAAGGGAATCGCATCCGGAACCGGCTCGCCCAGCCTCGTGGCCAGGGCGAGGTCGGTGGCGTTGGGCTCACCGCGCGCCAGTTTGACGTCCATTCCCCACGCTGCCAGGCAAGCGATGAGGCATGATGCGCGCAGCGTTGGCCGCGCCAGATGGGCCAGAGTTTGAATCCAACAGCGGCGTTTCCTCATGCGATTGGGATTCTCCGGTGGGAGCGCGTTTTCACAAGCTTCGAGCCTGCAAAGGGTGAAATTTTTTCCCGCGCTGAGGGGCGCAAGTTGCCGGTGGCGGTCGGCGTTTCACGTCGCGATGCGTCATTTCCTCTTCCTCTCCGCACTGCTCGCGGCACCGGTTTTGTCCGCCGCTCCGCCCAACATCGTTTTCATCCTCGCGGACGATTTGGGTTACACGGATCTGGCCTGCTACGGCAGCGGCTACTACGAGACGCCGCATATCGACCAGTTGGCCTCGGAGGGTTTGAAGCTGACCTCCTATCACAATTGTCAAAACTGCCAGCCCACCCGCGCCGCGCTCATGAGCGGCCAATATGGCGCGCGCACCGGGGTGTACACCGTGGGCGGCATCGACCGGTTTGATTGGCAGACGCGCACGCTGCGCCCGGTTGAAAACGTCACTAAACTGCCGCTCGACCGCCAAATCATCGCGCAGCGTCTGAAGGCGGCGGGATACGCCACGGGCATGTTCGGCAAATGGCATCTCGGGGACGATGGCGACTATCATCCGGGCCAGCGCGGCTTTGATGAGGCGATCGTCAGCGCGGGACGCCATTTCAAGTTCAAGACCCAACCCGAGGTCGAGGTTCCCCAAGGAGCCTACCTTGCGGATTTCCTCACCGACAAGGCGGAGGACTTCATCCGGCGTCACCGTGACGGCCCGTTCTTTCTCTACCTTCCTCATTTTGGCGTTCACTCGCCCCACGAAGCCAAGGAAGACAAGATCGCGCACTTTCAGGACAAGCCGCCGGTGGGCGGGCACAACAGCCCGGTTTATGCAGGCATGATCGCGAGTGTGGACGACAGTGTGGGCCGCGTGATGGCGCTTCTGGACGAGTTGAAAATCGCCGACAACACAGTACTGATTTTTTCGAGCGACAACGGCGGTGTGGGCGGCTACGACCGCGAGGGCATTGCGACGGCGGGCAACATCACGGACAATGCGCCGCTGCGCAGCGGAAAGGGCAGTCTTTATGAAGGCGGCACGCGGGTGCCCTTCATCGTGCGCTGGCCTGGCGTGGTGAAGCCGGGCACCACCTGTGGCGCGCCCGCCATCCATGTGGACCTGTATCCGACCTTTCTTGAAATCGCCCACGCCTCTCCGGCAAAAGACCAGCCGCTCGATGGCGAAAGCCTGGCGTCCTTGTTTCGCGATCCATCGGCGAGCCTTCCGCGCGAGGGCATTTTTCAGCACTTCCCGGGATACCTCGGCAGTGGCCCCGGCTACTGGCGCACCACGCCTGTGGCTCTGGTGCAAAGCGGCGACTGGAAGCTGATGGAGTTCATGGAGGACCAGCGTCCCGAGCTTTACAACCTCGCCAATGACCTGGGTGAGGAGCACAACCTCGCCACCGAGAATCCGGAAAAGCTGCGGGAACTGCGGGCCAAACTTCACGCCTGGCAGCAGCAGATCCACGCCCCCATGCCGACCCCGAACACGCCCACGGCGGCTCCCGCGAAGAAGGGCAAGGGCAAAGGCAAAAAGAAGAAGGGCGGCAAGCGCGACGAATAGGAAGCGTTCGGGGCGATGGTTCAGGCTCAGCGGAAATGCGGAGTCGGGCTTGCCTGGGGCGAGGATCCGGGCTCAATGCTTCTTGTGGAGTCCGCCCCATCTCGAATGTCTGTCTTGCCGCGTCGATTGCTGATCGCGTGGAATGTCGTCGCCCCTTTGCTTGCGCTGGGTGTGGGATTGAGTGGGGGCGGCTGGATCCTCGCGGTACTCATCTTGGGGTCGGCCCATTGGCCTTGGCTCTGGGCCACGCTTTATCCCGGTAGTCGAATCTGGGGGCCGATGGTCTCGCGGCGATCGGACTCGGCCATTTGGATCACGATCGATGATGGCCCGCATCCCGACGATACCCCGGTCTTGCTCGACATGCTGGACGAGGTGGGAGCGAGGGCGGTTTTCTTTTTCATTGGAGCGCGCGCTGCGGCACATCCCGAGCTGGTCCGCGAGGTGCAGCGTCGCGGGCATGAGTTGGGCAATCACACTCAAACGCATCCTGCCGGATCGTTTTGGATCATGCCATCAGCGCGGATTGCATGGGAGATTTCGACCTGTGGCCAGACCCTGCGCGATGCTTGTCCTGCCGCTTCACTGCGCTGGTTTCGGGCACCAGCGGGTCTGCGCAATTCCTTTGTTCATCCGGTGCTCGAGCGCGAGGGCTTGCAGCTGATGGGTTGGAGTGCGCGGGGATTTGATGGTGTGGCGGCGGATCCGGAGGCAGTTGCGGCGCGGATTCTGAAGGCGGTGCAGCCCGGTAGCAT
>JAGRPD010000171.1 GCA_020439875.1 Verrucomicrobiales bacterium | reverse complement strand
CACGATCACAAGTTCGATCCCATCTCGCAGCGCGACTACTATGCGCTCGCGGGCATCTTCCTCTCCACGGAGGTGAACTACGGCACGCTGAGCGGCCCGAAGAACAATCAGGAGCGCAGTGTGATCGCGCTGCCGCAGGATGCGGGGCTGCCAGCAGTGAGGCCGAGCATCTCAGCCAGCGAACTCGCCGAACTGCGCCAGGAGTATGCAAGGGCGAAGGAACGCTACGACGACCTCATGAGCCAGCGCTCCACGCCTGGAGCACCGGGCAGCAAAGGTGGCCCCGGCAGCAAAGGCAAAGGAAAGGGCAAGGGCGGCACGAAGGGCGGCGGCAGCGGTCCGCAGTTCTTCATTCAGGTGCAGATCGCGCTCGGCAAGATGGCGGAGCTGGAGAACCAACTGAAGAGCTTTGATGAGAAGGGTGTCGCCCTCCCTTACTGCATGGGCGTCCAAGACCGGCCTGCGAGCAGAGGCAAACCGGAGGCGATGCAGCCGACGAAGGTGGTCGAAATCAAAGGCAGCTCTGGAATCCGCCCACCGAGCGGCTTTGAGAGCATCGCCGACAGCCCGCTCTTCGCCCGTGGCGAGATGAATGATCCAGGCGAGCGTGTGCCGCGTGGTGTGCCTGCATCGCTTTCGACCGTGCCTGTGTCTGCGATTTCATCCGAAACCAGCGGACGCAAAGAACTGGCCGACTGGATCACGAATGTCCGCAATCCTCTCGCGCCGCGTGTGATGGTGAACCGCATGTGGCATTGGCTCTTCGGCCAGGGAATCGTGACGAGCACGGACAACTTCGGCACGATGGGCGTGCCGCCGGTGAACCAACCCTTGCTCGATCATCTCGTCACGCGGCTTGTCGGCAATCAGTGGTCCATCAAGGCCACAATCCGCGAGATCGTGCTCAGCCGCAGCTATCAACTCGCCTCTACTCACGATGCTGCGGCCTATGCCGCCGATCCGCAGAACACGCTCGTCTGGCGTCACAGCAGGCGCCGCCTGGATGCCGAGTGCATCCGCGATGCCATGCTGACCGTCAGCGGCCAGCTTCAAGTCACCCCGCCGGTCGGCTCGGCAGTGGCTCTGGCAGGCGAAGGCCCCATCGGTAGCACGGGCGGCTTCATCCGCATCAATGAGGACACGTTCATCAATGCCGTGGCAAACTACCGCAGCACCTATCTGCCCATCGCGCGTGATCTGCTGCCGGATGCGCTGGCGGTCTTTGATTACTCGGAGGCCAGCGTCGTGAATGGCGCGCGTGAAACCACCAACGTGCCCGCGCAGGCACTCTACCTGCTCAACAACGACTTCGTGCGCGAGCAGGCGGCGAAGTTCGCCGAACGACTCACGAGATCGCCCGGCAGCACCGAGCAACGCATCGCGCAGGCCTACGCTCTGGCGCTGTCACGCGCTCCGACGCTGAATGAGCAGCAAGCCGCGATGAAGTTCCTCCAGCAGCAAGGCACCTCACCACAAGCCTGGAGCACCTTCTGCCTCGCACTCTTTGGCAGCGCCGAGTTTCGCTTTTTGAACTGACACCATGAAGACATACTTCCTCATTCTCATCGCTCTCATTCCTTCGCTTGCGCTCGCTCAAAGCAAAGGGCCGAAGGGATCAAAAGGCAAAGGCATGTCAGAGATGCCTGCATTGAAAGTCAATCAGCCTGCCGCACCTGCGGGCTTTGATGCTTCTCGCTCAGGCGTCGCACGCGGGAAAGTGGAGCCTGTTGAGCTCGTCTCCAAGGAGAGCGGGACTTTTCGTTTGATGATTTACACCCCGGCAGGCGTCCAGCCGCACAAGAAACTACCGGCGCTCTACCTCCTGCATGGCGCGAGCGGTGATGAGAACACCTGGATCAAAGAGATTCATGCCGATGCCATTCTCGACAACCTCTATGCCGGGAAGAAGCTCGCACCGATGTATGTGATCATGCCCTCCATGTTGTCGGTGACCGGACGTGAGCAAGTGGGCGACAGCCGCGAGGCCATGATGGGTGCGACGATGGCTTTCAGCGATGTGCTGATGAACGAGATGATCCCCTTTTTGGAAAAGAAGCATTCCGTGTCCGACAAGCGTGAGCATCGCGCTCTGGCCGGCTTCTCGATGGGGGCAGGCGTGGCTTTCAGCACCGGTTTAAGGAACTCCGATCAGTTCCCGTGGATCGGAGCGTTCTCCGGCAGCGGCAGCACTCGAAGGCTCGAAAGCATGCGGATCGATCTGAAATCGAAAGGGCGGGAGCCAAGACTTGTCTGGCTCTCCGTCGGTGATCGCGATGAACTCATGGCGGGCGGCATGGTCGCCGCCGATGCCTTTCTCACGGCCAAAGCCATCCCGCATGAGTTTCACATCAACTCCGGCGGTCACGAGCCGAAGGTGTGGATGAATGATCTTTATCACTTCGCCCCTTTGCTTTTCCAAAACGCCAACTCAGCCCGCTAAGCCATCATGAGCACGCATCCTGATTTTCACTTCACGCGGCGGACCATGCTGCAAACGCTCTCCAATGGCTTCGGCTGGCTCGCGTTTGCCGGCCTCGCCCAGCGTGCGGCCTTCGCGGCGGAGAATCCGCTGGATCCCAAGGCCACGCATTTCCCCGCGCGTGCGAAGCGCGTGATCTTCATCACCTTGCGCGGTGGTCCCTCGCATGTGGACACGTTCGACTACAAACCCAAGCTCAACGAATCGTCCGGCAAACCCGGCAGGCGTCCCGGCACGCGGCTCCTCGGCTCGAAGTGGAATTTCACCCAGCATGGACAGAGCGGCCTGTGGATCAGCGAGCTGTTCCCAAACGTGGCGAAGCATGCGGACGACCTCTGCCTCATCCGCTCCATGCACACCGACTTTCCCGCGCATCCGCAGGCGTTTTTGCAGATGCACACCGGCAGCGCGCAGTTCGTGCGGCCCTCGCTAGGCGCGTGGTCGGTCTATGGTCTTGGCACGCTGAATGACAACCTGCCCGGCTTTGTCACCCTCTCACCGCCGAGCGATGTCGGCGGTGCGCAGAACTACGGCAGCGCCTTTTTGCCCGCGATTTATCAGGCCACGCGCATCGGCTCCGGCCAGCGCCCTATTGCCAGTGCAGGCGTGCGCAACTTGGAGAGCAAAATCTCATCCAAGGAGCAACGCGCCGCGCTCGATCTCATCCAGGCGATGAACCGCGAGACGCTCAAGCGCGATCAAGTAAACCCCGATGTCGAAGGCGTCATTGAGTCGTATGAACTCGCCTTCAAGATGCAGGCACAGATGCCCGGTGTGCTCGACATTGCCACTGAAAGCGCCGCGACCAAAGCGCTGTATGGCATCGCCGATGGCGGCAGCACAAGGCGCGGCGGAGGTGGTGGCGGACAGTTCAACAGCAGCCCCGATGACTTTGGTCGCAAATGCCTTCTGGCGCGAAGGCTCAGCGAGGCAGGCGTGCGCTTCGTCGAAGTCGCTGGTGGCAACTGGGACCAGCATTTCAACCTCGCCACCGGACACGAAGCCAACGCCGCCGCCGTGGATCAACCCATCGCCGCGCTGCTCACCGATTTGAAACAGCGCGATATGCTCAAAGACACGCTTGTCGTCTGCGCAGGCGAGTTTGGCCGCACGCCGCACGCTCAAGGAAGCGACGGACGCGATCACAACCACAAAGGATTCACCCTCTGGATGGCCGGCGGCGGCGTCAAAGGCGGCCACAGCCACGGCGCGACCGACGACCTCGGCTACGAATCCGTCGAAAACAAAGTCCACGTCCACGACCTGCACGCCACCATGCTGCACCTCCTCGGCCTCGATCACGAACGCCTCACCTACCGCTACGCAGGGCGCGACTTCCGGCTCACCGATGTGCGGGGCAGCGTGGTGAAGGAGATCATGGGATAAGTCAGTCCGCCATGCCCTCCGTGCCTGACAACCACGATGCCCACGACTACGCCGAGAGCGTCCGCGAGCGGCTGCAGGAATTTGGCGAAGCGGCCCTGTTCAGCATGTATGCGTTGGCGTGCAAAGCCGGAGTCTCGCCGGACATGATGGGCTGCATCGAGCAGTGAATTCATTCCAACGCTGCACACTAACGCACGGCTGGCATTGGGCGCGGACAGCGGTTCGTATTCTTGAAGGACACACGCGACGCCAGCAGCCCACTGCACAATTTTCAACCAATCCTGCACGATTCCGCACAGGGGTAGGATTGGCTTGGTGGCCGGATTGTGAAGAATTAGAGATCTGTGAATGGCTTCGCATTGGCTTTGGCTCCGTCGTGCTCGTGGCGACGCGGGGTTGAACCTGAGGTCGGTTTTTTGCAGACTCGCAGTCCCTATCATGCATCACATCAGATTTTGGCTTCTCATCGTCGTCGGGATCGGGCTCCATCCAGAGCTCGTGCGGGCGCAGGTGCCCGCCTTTCCAGGGGCGGAGGGTTTTGGGGCCTATGCGACGGGCGGACGCGGCGGGGATGTTTACATCGTGACGAACACGAACAGCTCGGGTGCGGGATCACTGTATGAAGGGGTGACGACGATCCCGGCGGCGGGGCGGACGATTGTGTTTGCGGTTTCGGGGGCGATTCATCTCGCGGGCGGCATCGCCACCCGGATCACAGGGAACAAGCTGACCATCGCGGGCCAGACGGCGCCGGGTGATGGCATCCTGTGGAAGGATGGCACGCTGCGCATTTCAGGCGATGACATCGTCATTCGCCACCTGCGCTTCCGGCATGGCAAGTACGGCAGCGGCGGCGATTGCATCGATCTGGATTCGGGCTGCGCGAATGCAATCCTCGATCACATCTCGATGTCCTTCAGCACGGACGAGAACATCTCGTCCTTTGGCTCGCCGCCGGAAAATCTGACGATGCAGTGGTCGCTGAATGCGTGGGGGCTGGAGACGCACTCCTGCGGCGGCCTGTGGGACCAGAACCACGCGACCTGCCATCACTCGCTGTGGGCGCACAATCACACGCGCAATCCGAAGGCGCGTCCGAACGGGCTGCTGGAATGGACAAACAACATTACCTTCGACTGGGACATCGGCTTCATCATGGGCGACAGCTACACGCCGGCGGCGTGGAAGGCCAATGTCATCAACAACTACTTCATCTGCCCGCCCGGAAACATCCGCAACACGCCGCTGGAAAAGGGCTGGCTGGACCGCAATGCCACGCGTCTGCCGAACTTTTCCATCCATGTGAATGGCAATCTGCACGACAAGGATGGTGACGGCATGCTGAATGGCACCGACCGTGGCTATGCCATTGTGCAGGGACAGGAGTTTGATCCGCTGGAGGTGGTGCCGGATTATGCGACCAATCCCGACGTGCCGCGCTACTACAAGAACGCGACACCTTTCACCGGCTCCACGCTGCTGAACATCGAGGCACCCCTGGTGGCGTACAAGAAGATCGTGTCAAGCGCGGGCGCGCTGCGGCTGGACTATTCGTATGCGGGCAACCTGCGCGACGAGGTGGACACGAAGCTCTTCAACAACGTCATGACGCAGACGGCGAACCACATTACGCGCGAGAGCGATCTCGGAGTGAGCGGTAGCGGCTTTGGCACCTTTGCCTCGTCGCCGGCGCCGATTGATTCGGATCGCGACGGCATGCCGGACAGCTATGAAAACGCACTGGGCTGGAACCCGGCGGTGCAGGACCACAACACGACGGTCAGCGGCACCACGTTCTTCCCGGCAGGCTACTCCACCAGCTACACGCGGCTGGAGGAGTACCTGCATTTCAAGGCGAGCCCGCACATGCTGCTGGTGAAATCCACGACGACGAATCCTGACATTGATCTCACGCGTTACACGCTCGGCTTCAGCAATGCGCCGGTCTTCACCCTGGCGAACATCACCGGCGGCACGGCGTCGCAGAGCGGTGCGGGAGGGAAGCTCGTTCACTTCACTGCGCAGGCCACGGCGGGCCGCGGCGGCTTTGATTTCACTGTGACGGATGCGGAAGGAAGCACGTGGACGCAGCGGTTTCTTATCTGCGTGGTGAACACGGGCGCGCCAAGTGATCTGACGTGGATGGGCAACGGCGCGGCCACGGCGAATTGGGATACCACCTCGAACCACTGGCTCAAGGGGGCCGCCGTCACCGCTTTCAGCGCGGGGGACAGGGTGACCTTTGATGCCACGGGTGCGACGAGCGCGACGGTGAATCTGCCCGGCAGCGTGACGGCGAGCGAGATGAACGTGAACGCCGCCAGCAGCTACACTTTCAGTGGCGCGGGCGGACTGAGCACCACGGGCGGGCTGATCAAGCAAGGAGCGGGCACGCTGACGCTGAGCAATGCGATGGCGAACAGCTTCAGCGCTGGTGTATCGCTGGAGGGCGGCAGCATCGCGGCGAATGCCACGGGCGCGCTCGGTTCTGCTACGATCAACTTCCGGGGCGGCCATGCGAGCTTCTCGCCGACCTCGGGCGCGACGATCACCAATGCGCTGAACTTCGTGGTGCCGACAACGCTGACGATCAACTCGCAGCACACCCAGGCAGGCAACTGGACGGGGGCAAATCAGACGGTCATGCTGGCGGGCAATCCGACGCTGTGGACCGTGGCAGGCACCTGGACGGGCTTCACCGGGCGCATCAGCTTCGGCAGCGGAGGCACGAAGATGCGCATCAATGGCAACTCGAACACGAACTTCGGCAGCACAGCGGTGGCGATTGATCTGGGCAGCAACAACGCGCAGATCATGAATCGCAACGGCGGTGCGACGATCCACTTCGGCTCGCTCGAATCTACCAGCACGAGCACCGTGCTCGCGGGCACGCAGACGGTTGGCAGCGCCAGCACCTACAGCATCGGGGCGCTCAACACGAGCACCACCTTCGCGGGCAGCATCACCGACGGCGGGAACACCACCACGAATGCTGCGACGAACATCGTCAAAACGGGCTCCGGCACCTGGACGCTGACTGGCAGCGGCCAGCACAGCGGCACGACGACTGTGAGCGAGGGCGCGCTGTTTGTGAACGGCAGTTTCGTCGTCTCTCCCATCCGCTCGGCGGCATCGGCCGTGACGGTGGGCAGTGGCGCGACGCTCGGTGGCAGCGGTAGCATCGCGGGTCCCATCACCGCCAGCAGCGGATCGACGCTGGCGCCAGGGCCTGCCGCCGGCGCGGTGGGCACGCTGACCGCGAACGGCGGCCTGACCCTGAGCGGGACGACAAACCTGGCCTTTGATTTGAGCAACTCCACGGCAGGCGGCAACGACAGGATCACCGTCGCGGCGGGCGCACTGACCCTGAGCAGCGGGGTGATGAACGTGACCGTGAACCTGCTCGCCGGCCAGTTGGCCAACGGTACCTACCCCCTGATTGACGGCAACGGAACGATGGCGGCCAACCCCGCGCCGACGATGAACCTCGTGGGCCTGCCCAGCGGTGCGCGGCAGACCTTTGCACTGCAACGCGCGGCGAACGGCAGCACGCCCGCGTTTGTAAACCTCGTCGTCAGCGGCACCGCGCCGGCGTCGCTCGTGTGGACTGGCAGCGGTGGTGCGGCGTGGGATTTGAACACCACCAGCAACTTCAGCGGCGGGCCGACAGCCACGTTCTTCAACTTCGACACCGTGACCTTTGACGATACCGGCAGTGCGGGAGGCGTGAACCTGACCAGCACCCTCCAGCCGAAGAATCTGCTGATCAGCAACAGCACGCGCGCCTACACTTTCACCAGCGGGCTCAGCGGCGCGGGCGGCACGAGCGGCGGGATCGGCGGCACGGGGTCATTGACCAAGAGCGGCACTTCCACGCTGACCTTTTCGCCGCTGATGGTGAGCTTCAATCTGACCTCCACCACGAACAGCAACTCCGCCACCATGGCGGCCGCCGACGCCGCGGGCATCGGCACCGGCATGGCCGTGGTGGGCGGCGGCTTTCCTGTCGGCACCTATGTCACGGCGATTGATACCGCGACCGGCATCATCACGCTCTCGCAACCCTCCACCGCTGGCGCGACCGGCAGCGTGAGCTTCCAGGCGCGCAACACCTGGAGTGGCGGCACCTTCCTCGATGGCGGCAGCATCGTGCTCACAAACGAGGCCGCGAACCGCTGGGCGCTCGGCACCGGCGCGGTGACGTTCAATGGCGGCACGCTCACGCTTGCTGGCGTCACCGGATCAAGCGGCATCAACACCGGCAGCGTGCCCAATGACTTCATCGTGCCCGCCGGCCAGAGTGGCACATTGAACGTCATGCAGCGCGGCACCGTGGCGGGAGATCTCAGCGGCGGCGGCGTGTTTCATGTGGTCGTGAAATACATCCGCGGGGATTTCACGGGCAACTGGTCCGCCTTCACCGGCCAGCTCAATGTCACCGCCGCGCAGGCAGGGAGCGAGTTCCGCATGGCGGAGAACTACACACCCGACGGCTTCCCCAATTGTGCGGTGAATCTGGGCTCCAGCGTGACGCTGAAGCACACCGGCATCCTGAGCCAGGGCGCGGGCACCACGATCGAGATCGGCGAGCTCAGCGGAGCAGCGGGGTCTGCGCTGCAGGGCGGTGTCACTGCTGGGCGCGCCCTGACGTACCGCATCGGCGGCAAAGACACGACCGCTGCCCGCCACGATCCGCGACGACGAGAGCAAGAAAGTCCCCGTCGTCTACCGCTTCGGCACCGACAGCCTCGGCCGCGA
>JAGRPD010000170.1 GCA_020439875.1 Verrucomicrobiales bacterium | reverse complement strand
GAGGGCGGCGTTGGCACCTGCGATGAGACCTTGTCCGGCGGCTTCTTCATAGCCGGAGGTGCCATTGATTTGACCGGCGAAGTAGAGGCCGCCGATGCGTTTGGTTTCCAAGGTGGGCTGCAACTGGGTGGGCGGACAGTAATCATACTCCACGGCGTACCCAGGGCGGATGATTTCGGCCTGCTCCAGACCGGCGATGGATCGGATAAAGGCCAGCTGAACCTCATAGGGCAGCGAGGTGGAGACTCCGTTGACGTAGTATTCTCGGGTTTGCAGACCTTCGGGTTCGAGGAAAACCTGGTGACGTTCTTTGTCGGCAAAGCGCACCACCTTGTCCTCGATGGAGGGGCAGTAGCGGGGGCCGACACCCTCGATTCGGCCACAATACATCGGGGATCGATCGAGATTGGCTCGGATCACCTCGTGGGTTTTGGCGTTGGTGTAGGTCATCCAGCAGGGAATTTGTTCCACGTGGAACAAATTGGGTCGCCAATCGTTGAGTTGAAACGGCATCCGTTCCCCTTCCCTCTCCATCGCTGAGGTGCCGCTCAGGTAGCTGAAGGGCGGCGGCGGCTCATCACCAGATTGGGGTTCGCACTGACTGAAATCGATCGACCGCCCATTGATTCGACAGGGAGTGCCCGTCTTGAATCGCCGAATTTCAAAACCCAAGGCTCCCAAGCTGTCGGAGAGGGTCGAAATCCCATCGCCCATTCTCCCGCCGGATTGGTTTTGCAGACCGACATGAAGCAGACCCCGCATGAAGGTACCGGACGAAACCACGATCGAGCGAGCCCGAAACACGATGCCCAAGCTGGTGCGTACTCCGACCACCCGATCCTCCTCGACGAGGATCTCCGCGACATTGCCCTGATGAAGCTCGAGGTTTGGCTGATTTTCCAGCATCCACTTCATGCGAAACTGGTACGCCTTCTTGTCGCATTGTGCCCGGGGCGCTTGCACGCTGGGTCCCTTGCGGGCATTGAGCAGGCGAAATTGAATGCCGGTCGCATCCGTGTTGGCCCCCATCGCTCCCCCGAGGGCATCCAGCTCCCGCACCAAATGTCCCTTGGCCAACCCGCCGATCGCGGGATTGCAGGACATTTGAGAAATGGTATCCAGGTTTTGGGTCAGCATCGCGGTGCTCGCCCCAATGCGTGAAGCGGCCAACGCCGCCTCGACCCCAGCGTGACCGGCACCACAGACCAGCACGTCGTAGGTTTTCGGATAAGTGAAGGATGAGTCGGTCATTGCGAAAAGGGTCATCGGCTCGCTGTGGAAAGCGCTGGATGGACTGGAGGAAACAATACCATCAGGCGTGGGAGTGTGCCAGTTTGGGGTTGAGGAGGTTGAACGATTGCGGAAATGGATTGTTCCACGTGGAACAAAACGGTGGGCGGACACCGTAAACGCTGAGGGGAAAGGTGGGGGGCACTCACACATTCCTCCCCTCGCGAGGGCCAGTCGCCCTCATGACCCGACTCTTTTCGGCTTCACTTGGACGGCAGGTCCTACCTGCTTGCATCGCCCCTAAATCGGGCTACTTTCGCCTTCACTCATGGCCAACGCGACAGCCCCCGCTCAGACACCCGGCAGCTACGCCGACGCTCCCATCAATCAGGCCCTTTCCCCCGAGGACAAGATCCAGCTGTATCGGCAGATGATTCGGATCCGCCGGTTTGAAGAGGTTTCTCTTCAGCATTATCAAGCCGGGCGCATGGGTGGATTTCTTCACCTCTACATCGGCCAGGAATCGGTAGCCATCGGCACGATTTCATTGCTCGGCGAAAACGATCACATCATCACCGCTTACCGCGATCACGCCCACGCCTTGGGCGTCGGCATGACGATGAACGAGTGCATGGCCGAACTTTTTGGCAAAGCCACTGGTTGCTCCAAAGGCAAGGGCGGCTCCATGCACTATTTTGCTCCCGACAAAAACTACTGGGGTGGCCACGGCATCGTCGCTGGTCAGACTCCTCTGGGCCTCGGACTCGCTTTTGCTCTCAAGTACAAAAACCTCCAAGGAGCCGCGCTTTGCTTTCTGGGAGATGGTGCGGTGAATCAGGGGGCTTTTCACGAATCCCTCAACATCGCCGCGCTCTGGGGTCTGCCGGTGATTTACATCATCGAAAACAACGGCTACTCCATGGGCACCAGTCAGCGCCGTTCCTCCGCCTATCCTTCCTGCCTGGCGGAACGCGCCATCGCTTACGACATGGATTGGGAGTTGCTCTCCGGCGAGGACATTTACGAAGTTCGAGCACGGACCCAGGTCGCCATCGAACGCGCTCACCAGCAGTCGCGTCCCACTCTGCTCGAGATCGCCACCTACCGCTACCTCGGTCATTCAGTGGCCGATGCGAACTCAACCAAGTACCGCACCAAAGAGGAGATCGAACGTTACCAGCGGCAGCACGATCCCATTCTGCGGTGGAAGCAGGTCTTGCTCGACGAAGGTGTGGCCACTGAAGCCGATCTCAAGGCCATCGATCGCGAAGCCAAAAAAGAAGCCGAAGCCTCGGCGGAGTTCGCCAAACAAAGTCCCCTGCCCGAACCCGAATCCATTTTCGATGACGTCTATTGGGAGGTCGATCATCAAACCGAAGCCGGCCAGACAGGTCGCCATTTTTTCAACGACTGATTTTTCAGGCGCTTCGATATCCCCCCTTCCCTTCCTCCCCCTTTTTCACCCCCCCGCGATTTTCACCCGCCCCATGCGCCGAATCACTT
This sequence comes from Verrucomicrobiales bacterium, assembly GCA_020439875.1. Taxonomy (GTDB): domain Bacteria; phylum Verrucomicrobiota; class Verrucomicrobiia; order Verrucomicrobiales; family Verrucomicrobiaceae; genus JAGRPD01. The sequence goes on along the minus strand of JAGRPD010000170.1, from coordinate 2,245 downwards.
ATCGCACTGCCCTGCGCGAAGCCCTCGATGAAGAGATCGCCCGAGATCCGATGGTCCTCCTGATGGGCGAAGAAGTGGCCCATTACAATGGGGCCTACAAAGTCAGTGAGGGACTCTGGGAAAAATGGGGTGACCGCCGCATCATTGACACGCCGATCTCCGAAGCGGGATTCATCGGCATGGGAATCGGAGCCTCCATGCTGGGTCTGCGTCCGGTGATGGAACTCATGTTTTGGAGCTTCTACACCGTGGCCTGGGATCAGATCGTCAACAACGCCGCCATGGTCCGCTACATGAGTGGAGGAAAAATCCACTGTCCCATCGTCATTCGCGGTCCGGCCAACGGCGGCACCAGCGTCGGAGCCACCCACTCCCACACGCCGGAAAACATCATGGCCAACTTCCCTGGCATGAAGTGCGTCTGCCCCTCCAACGCCTACGACGCCAAGGGTCTGCTGAAAGCCTCCATCCGCGACAACGATCCCGTCATGTTCATGGAGAGCACGAAATTGTATGGCGAAGAATGGGACGTGCCATCCAATGAAGATCTGCCCGACGGAGAACTCGTCATCCCCCTCGGCCTCGCCGACATCAAACGCGAAGGCCAAGACATCTCCCTCATCGGTCATGGCCGCGCAGTGATCACCTGCTTGGAAGCCGCGCGGGTGCTGGAGCAGGAGCACGGCATCCAGGCGGAAGTCGTCGATCTCCGCTCGATCCGCCCCTTGGATGAAGACACCATTTTGGATTCCGTGGCAAAAACGCATCGCGCCATCTACGTCGAGGAAAACAAGCCCTACAGTGGCATTGGTGCCCAGATCGCCTACATGATCCAGCAACAGATCTTTGACGAACTGGATGCCCCGGTCCTCCGCGTGAACTCGCTGGATGCCCCAGCCATTTACAGTCCGGAGTTGGAGAAGATTCAGCTCCCCGTGCCGGAAGTTGTCATCGAAAAAGCCCTCAGCATCTGCTAATTTTTCTTCAGCGTTTTTCGCATCCCATCTAACCTAACATCGCGCCCACCCGCGAGCCCCCCTTTTCCCACCATGCCCAAAATCATCGAGATGCCGAAACTCAGCGATACCATGACCGAAGGTACGCTCGCCAAATGGCTCATCCAAGAAGGGGAAAAAGTCGTGAGCGGCCAGACGCTGGCCGATGTGGAAACGGACAAGGCGACGATGGAAATGACCTCGTTCTTTGATGGCACCGTCCTGCGCCTGCTGGTGAAGCCGGGAGAAAAAATCCCGCTCGGTTCACCGATGGCTGTGGTGCTCGAAGAAGATGAGGAAGCTCCGGCTGATCTCGATGGCTTCATCGCAACAGCTAAGGCGGCAGCCGTGGCAGCCGCTCATGAAGAAGCCAACTCCGCCGCACCCTCCGGCGCAACCGCCCGACGCGCCTCGGGCCCCTCGACCCTGCTGCCCCGCGCTCCCGGCCGCCGCCGCCGAAGCGCCGCCAATGCTTCCGCCGCGCGGGTCAAAGCCTCTCCGCTCGCCCGCAAGATCGCCGACGAATTGGGCGTCGATCTCACCCGCCTCGAAGGCACAGGACCTGGGGGAAGAATCGTTCGCGGCGATGTGGAGGCCGCTCCCAACCATCCCGCCAGCGCTGCCGGCCTGACTCGGAGCGCCGCACCTGCCATCCGCCCGACGGCCGGTCCAGAGGACCAGCGCCTCCCCGTCTCCAGCATGCGCAACATCATTGCGGAGCGTCTGCTTGCCTCGAAGACGCAGATTCCCCATTTCTACCTGCAAATGGAAGTGGATGCGGCGCCGATGATGGACTTTCGCAAGACCCTCAACGCGCAAGCCGAACGCACCGGCGAAGGCAACAAGTACACTGTCAACGATTTCATCTTGAAGGCCGCCGTCAACGCCGTCGCAGCCGTACCCACGGTGAACGCCGCCTGGGATGGCGATAGCATCGTTCAGTACCGATCGGTCGGTCTCAGCGTCGCCATCGCGGTGGACGACGGTTTGGTGACTCCCGTCATCAAGCAGGCCGAACAAAAGACGATGCTGCAACTCAGCGAGATGGTCAAAGACCTCGCCAGCCGCGCTCGCGCCAAGAAACTCACCCCCGACGAATTCAGCGGTGGCACGATCACCATCTCCAACTTGGGTGCCTATGGTGTCGATCAATTTGCCGCCATCATCAATCCCCCTCAGGCCCTGATTTTATCCGTTGGCTCCATCCGCAAAGCCCCCGTGGTCACCGATCGAGGCGAAGTCGGAGTCGG
>JAGRPD010000017.1 GCA_020439875.1 Verrucomicrobiales bacterium | reverse complement strand
GCAGGCAACGGCTCGAAGGCTATCTGTCGTGTCAGCAACGTCTTGCGCTCGCCGTCGCCTGATCCGAGTCTCGGGCAACCGACCGAGTCCATCGCCCCAGGAAGTCTAAGCATCAGCATCCTCTGACATGGCACGCTCCACGACCATTATTGCTCTCGTTCAGACGCTTGTCGTGATTGGCGGTTTTGTAGCGGTGGGGGTGGTTCTCAAGGCTGCCGGGTATCCAGAGAACCCCATGTGGGTTCGATGGAATCCAGCGGCTGTGTTTTTGCGCCACTACGGGGGCTGGCTCTTGCTTGTCCCCATCATTTGGACGTATTGCGCAGGAGCGACCCTGCGGAACGACGACAGCCGTTTCTCATACTCGACCTTGGTTGTCCTCGGGATCGCGTTCGCAGTAGTGACAATGATCACCTTCGTTTATGCAGCCGTGTTTCCATTTACCTGACCGCTGTTCATGGGAAGCCACCTCTTAACCTCGCCGCCGCCGCTCTTTTCGGCTTGACGTTTACGAGCCGTCCCAAAATGATCGGCGTGTGAGGCATGGTGCCTCACGCCAACCCACGCCTCTGCGGGAGACGCTGTTGTTTTTCCCCACGAGTGGCATGTGCCCACCAAACCGAACCCTCCCCATGATGCGCCGTTTCCTATCTTTGCTCGCTGCCAGCGCATCGTTGCTGGCTCCTCTGACCTCCCCAGCTGCTTCCTACGAGTGGGCCAATGGGGCTGCCGACCATGATTTTGGCAATTTTAACAACTGGAACGACGCCACTTCCAATCACCCCACCACCTTCTCGGGTCACAGTTTTTACATCAATCTCGCTGGAGCCAATTGGGCGGAAATCAGCTCCAGTCCCGATGCCTCTTTCAATACGGCGACTCGCCTGCGGATGGGAATCCTCAACGGCCAGTCCGGTGAGCTTCGGGTTTCGGGAGGCACGACTCTTCTCCAAAGCGGGGAGTTACAGATCGGTCAGGCTGGAACCGCCGTTTTAACCATGACCGGTGGCACGTTTTCTTCGACCGGCAGTTACACCACGATCGGGCAAAGCGCCGGCTCCAACGGCACCCTGAACATCACCGGCGGCACCTTCAACGCGGATCGCATCACCGTCTCCAACGTCGCCGACACCACCGCTGCGCTGAACATTTCCGGCGGAGCCCTCAACATCAACCTCTCGGATCCGACTCCCGCCTCCACCAGCGGATCTTTGCGCATGAATAGCGGGGACGCCACCATTCACATCAGCGGCACGGCGGTGGTCACCTGCGAATTTCTCATCACGGGCAACATCGATGGTGGAGTCGTGGGGAATGGTCTGCTCACCATGAGCGGCGGTACTCTCAATGTCATTGGCTCCCCCATTCCCGCCCCGGACACACCCGCCACCTTGACATTCCCAGAGGGCGGAGCGGTGGCCTTTGAAGGAGGCGTCTGGAATGTCAAAGGTGATGAAACTGCCACCATCGCTGCCGCCATCGCCGCAGGCCGCTTCCATCACTCTCAAGGCAACACGTTGATTCAATACGTTTACAATTCCATGACCGACACCACCGTCGTCAACCTGCGTGCTCCCACGCCTCTGGAGGCTTGGCGCATCGCCTACTTTGGCAGCGCGGATGATAGCGGTGACGGTGCCAATGACGCTGACACGGAACTCGATGGCATCAAAAACCTCATCGAATACGGCTTTGGGCTCGATCCCACCATGGCGAGCCTCAGCAATCTTCCCGCTCCCGTTGTGGGTCCGACCACCGCCACCTACAGCTTCACTGAGCCATCCGGCGTCGCAGGCATCACCTACGGCATGAAGACTTCGACCAACCTGATCGACTGGGATCCCGTCACCGATACCGGCAGCGCAGGTGCCCACGTGTTTGAAGTCCCCATCGGACCAAACGGCAACGCCTTCGTGATCTTCAGCGTCACCGAAGACTGATCTGTCTCTGTTTCAGCATGCGGGTGTACCGAGTCGGAGTCGGCGCTTCACCCCTGGCAGCGTGCGATAGGCGCTCTTGCGCGCATTCTTTTTTGGTTTGCCCACGGGGGGCAAAACCCTCAAGAATCCCCCATGCCTATCATCTCCACGAAAAGAATGGTTTGGATTCTGGCTCTTGTCACCGCGTCTGCCGTCCCGTCCGCACCGGCTCAAACCCCGAGCCATCCGACCCGCACCATCCTGGTGCTCGATGCCTCTGGCAGCATGTGGGGCCAGGTCGAGGGTCGTGCCAAGATCGAAATCGCCCGCGAAGTCATCGGCCATCTCGTCGATCAACTCCCCGCTGACACCGAACTCGGTCTCGTCGCCTACGGTCATCGTCACAAGGGCGACTGCGAAGACATCGAGTTGCTCCTCCCCGCTGATCACCTGGATCGTGACGCCTTCAAAAAGACGGTGAACGCCATCCAACCCAAAGGCAAAACCCCGCTCACTTCGGCCGTCATTTTTGCGGCTGAATCACTCCGTTTCACCGAGCAGGAGGCCACCGTCATTCTCGTCACCGACGGTGAAGAAACCTGCGAAAAAGATCCCTGCGAGGCTGCTCAAATTCTCGAAGCCACGGGAGTCAATTTCACAGCTCACGTCGTCGCCTTTGATCTCGATGACAAATCCGCCCAATCCATCGAGTGCCTCGCCAAAACCACCGGCGGGCTTTTTTTGAAGGCTGACAACGCCTCCACCTTGTCCGATGCCCTCCACACGGTCATTGAGCCCACCCCCGAACCGAGTCCCGAACCACCCACCGAGGCCACAGTCGCTGGTCCTCAAAAGGTCCTTGCCGGCTCGGTCTTTGAAGTCACCTGGACGGGACCCAATCACAAGGCAGACTACATCACCATCGTCCCCAAAGATTTCGAAGACAGCAAATACGCACGTTACGAATACACCCGCAGCGGCAGCCCTCTCAAACTCACCAGCATCATCGATGCCGGTCCCGCCGAAATCCGCTACATGCACGGCCCGTCCCGCAAAGTCCTCGCCCGCGCCGATATCCTCGTCGAACCCGCCGAAGTCACCCTCAAAGCCCCGGAGACCATCGTCGCAGGCGGCAGCGTCACCATCGAATGGACCGGCCCCAACAACAAAAACGACTTCATCACCATCGTTCCCAAGGATTTCGAAGACGGCAAATACGCCCGTTACGAATACACCAAAAAGGGTTCTCCCCTCAAAGTCGAAGCACCCGTCACTGCCGGCCCCTGCGAGATCCGCTATCAGGCTGAGCAAGGCGGCAAAGTCCTCGCCCGCATCGACCTCGAGGTCGAGCCCGCCGTCGTCACTCTCAAAGCGCCTGCCGAAGCCCCCGCTGGCAGCAAGGTCACCATCGAATGGACCGGCCCCAACAACAAAAACGACTTCATCACCATCGTTCCCAAAGATTTCGAAGACGGCAAATACGCACGTTACGAATACACCAAAAGGGGTTCTCCCCTCAAAGTCGAGGCACCAGAAAAGCCTGGCGACTGTGAGGTCCGTTACCACACCGGCCAAGGCGGCAAAGTCGTCAACCGAGCTGCGATCAAAATCACCCCAAAAGAATAGGCCAGCCTTTCCAGGCCAAACTCCGGCCGACGCCACCTTTCACGCCGATTTGGAGTCGGACTCTGGCACACCAACGGTTGTGGATCTCCCCCACACGCCGCCGATTCCCTCTTCAAATCAACCTGGATGGAGAAAGAGACGCTCCGTCCGCCACGATCCAAAATCCCGATTTGCAAATTCTAACACCCGAGACCCGATGAACCAGCGAGCCTTCCTGATGGCACTTCTGATCGCAGCCCCCTTCCTCACCTTGCATTCGGCCGACACGGACGGATTCCAGCCGATCTTCGACGGAAAAACGCTGCAGGGATGGTCCGCTCCCAACCTGAGTTACTGGTCCGTTGAGGATGGCGCAATCACCGCGAAATCCACCGAGGAAAACCCCTGTCATGCCAATCAATTCCTCGTCTGGCAGGGTGGCGAAGTGGCCGACTTCGAGTTGAAGCTCCAATTCCGGCTCGAGAACAACAAAGGAAATTCGGGGGTTCAATTTCGGAGCAAGATCGACGAACGAGGGCGGGGCGTCGGCTACCAGGCAGACATCTTGCCTCAAGGCCCCTGGTGCGGTGCCTGGCGGACGAATTCACCGGACGTGAAACACTCATGGTCCCCAATGGCCACAAGACAGGGGTCGATGAGGCAGGGAAACGGACCAGCACGCGGACCTTCGAACCGGTTGCCCTGAAACCAGTCGGTGAGTGGAATGAGTATCACATCATGGCGCGCGGCCATTTCATCACCCTCAAGATCAACGGTCAGGTTTCTGCCGAATTCATCGACAACGACCCCATGGGGTTCGATGCCTCTGGAATTCTCGCCCTGCAGCTCCGCTCCGGCCCACCCATGAAGGTGCAATTCAAGCAGATCCTCCTCAAACAGCTGCCTTAAAACGCCTGTCTCGGGGACACGGCCCACGGGGAACCTTCATCGAGGTTTCAGTCGAGATCGCAGGTCGCCGTTCGATAACCCTCACCCCGGATGGTTTCGATCAACACCGGATGGGCCGGGTCCAGCTCCATCCTTTTTCCGCAACGTGGCGATGTGCCGTTCGAGCGTTCGAGATTCGGGGAGACAGTCAACGCCCCAGCACGCATCTAGCAATCGGTCACGGCTGAGCGCCACTTCCGTTTGAGGCCGAACGCTTGGCCATTCAAAGGCTTTCGCAAACCCAAACACAACGCCTTTCCCCCCTCGCCTAACCGCATTCAATGCAGCCGTCGGCTCGAAAGTTCACCGTGATTCTGAATTCTCGTTGTTCTGCAAGGTCTGCAAGGCATTGACGAGGGAATCCGTCTTCATCCGAAAACTTCGATCACGCTCTCGCGCCAGGAGTTCCATGGCTGCCGCCCAGAACCTGCCCAATCGCAGCTCTTGCAGGCGATCCACCACGACCTCCATTTCCTGACCGGACTCCATCTCCGCCTCAATGCGGGCCATCATCTCACGGGTCATCAATTCCCATCGTCCCACGAACACGCGTTTCAGTTTGCTTGGCTGCGGACGGATCTGAAGGGGCAAGACAGCGTCCACCAAGGCTCGCGGTAATACCTCTAGAATCCGCAGGCCCTCTTCCTCCAACCAGGAAGTCCGCCAGGTGGCGACCATGGCTGCCGCTTCAGCTTCCGTGAGTCCAGCACGCGCCAAATCCACTTCCAATTCCTGCACCAAAGCCTCGACGCCAAGACCGTCTTCTTGGCCAGGCTCCATGACAATCCCATTCTCCTGCTTCTCCTCCTCCCTTGGGGCCTCCTTGCGCCAATGCAGTCCGTCCTTGCCCACACGGATCAAGTAGGCCGGTCCCTCGTCGCGTCGCATCATCACTTTGTGATCTCCGATGGGCCAGCCTCGCGGAATCATATCCGGCGCGCCCGCACCTCGGTAAAAAATGAATTTCTCAACCTCCCGCCGCTTCGTGCCATCGACCGGATCGATTCCTTGGGCCTCCACCCACCACGCATCGGGAACGGCCCTCGCCTCCGCATAGTGCGCTCCGCGCTCGCCCACCTTCGGCATCAACTTCCCGACAGCATCGTCCGGAGGCAAGATTCGGACTTTCCAACCCCAACTCGACTGGACCCCTGCGGAACGTTCCAATCCCGTCTGAGACTCCGTCGAGATCCGCTCGCCCACGGGGTAGGCCTCCGTCACCGCGATCTTTTGAGTACCGACACGGACATCCAGATCGGTCGCCTCTTCCGCGTAGAAATACAACACGGGTGTTTCCATTCGCACCGTCCACGCTTGCGCTCCCTTGCGCACAGGAATGCTAAACAAGGATGGAACAAACTCCGGCAGTTCTTCCGCCGAAGTGAGTCCGGATTGATACCAGGGCAAGAGCATGCCATCGCTCCCCAGCACCGCTGTGAAAGTGCCCCATTCATGCACTTCCAGAGCTGCCTTCACCGGCGGCGGCTCTTTCGCTTTTCCCTGACTTCCCCACGTCAGGACTGAGCCTGATATCATTAAGCTCCAGAAAAAGAAGGTCATTCGAGTGAGTTTCATGGCAACGCACTCTCTCGCACACGGAGACTGCCGTCTGTAAACGCCATGTAAAATGCGCTCGCCTTCGGAAACTCGCGGTCGCTTCTGCTTTGCGGAATGCTCGGCAGAATAGACGCTAGGTATCCCGACGTGAAACGGCAAAACACTTTCCTAAACCGGGACAAAACCACAAGCAGGGTCCAAAGTGGACCGTGCTGCGAGCCTTCAAAACGCCCGGCATCATTCACGCATTTTCCCAAAGCAGATTCTCATGAGGAAGGCAGGAATTCAGGAAAGAGTCGTCGGTACCCAATCTCAAACCCAAGCAATTCCGATGCTGCATTCACGCCATCACGAGGGACACTTTCGAGCTTCCCAAATCCATGAAATTCAATCATTTGGGCGAACAAGGCTATCTTAAGGCTATCTTAATGCCTGGCATCTATTTGCAAAACCCCCCACGGATCGACTCATCGACGACCTGATATCAAGAGGGTCATGTCGCCGCCGAACCCCGAGGGGCGGAACCCCGGATAGACGAACGCAGACACCTCGAAACCCCTTGCCAAATGGGACCTAGAAGCGCTACGCTC
>JAGRPD010000169.1:3854-12414 GCA_020439875.1 Verrucomicrobiales bacterium | reverse complement strand
GCTCTTCCGATCTAAATCATGGGGCCTCCAAGTGTCAGCGGCGCTGGAATTCGGGCGAGCCGAGGACCACGGCAGCGATTTGAACCGAGGGCGGAAGGCTGGAGGCAGTTGGCGGCCGTCGTTCCGGCGCGGCCGCGTCGTCCTCCCCATCGGCTGGGAAGGAACTGGTGTCGGCTGCGGTGATCCGCGCCGCGAAACCAGGGTCCGCGGCGTCGGCGGCGAGACCTTCCGCCAGGTCGGCAGTGGCTCGGCCTCCCAGCAGTTGATCGAGAGTGTGGGCCAGCAGATCGGAGCGGTCGAGATCGGCGGGCATGTCGAGGGCGGGAGCCGTGACGCCGACGATCCCGCCGCTGGCAAAGGCCACGGCGAAGTGCATGCGGCTCAGCAGCGCGCCGGCGGAGACCCAGGCCTCGGCGGTGTCGCCGAAGCCCGTGGGTGCCGGGGCGGCGTAAAGCGGCTGCCCCATCCGTTCGATCCAGTCCAACACCCCTCGAGCGCGGGTGACGGACACCCCGGTCGCGCGAATGGTCGAGGCGGCGAGCTCGAACGGCGACTTGATCTTGGCGCCGCGCTGACGCCAGAACTCGGGTTGCGCCACCAGGCAGCGGATCAGGGCGCGGGTATCCCCTCCGGACGCCGTGAAGGCTTGCGCCAGGGTGTCGACCAGCTCCGGCGAGGGTTCGTCCGCGACGAAGCGCCGCGCGAACTTGGTCGCGATGTGGTGGGCAGTCGACGGATGGCGAGCGAGCAGTCCCAACACGTCTCGACCGTCCTCGAGTCCGCGACCGGCGGCGAGTTTGGTCCCGAGCACCACCTTGGACTCGGCGTCGTGGGCGTCGGCACGGAACAAGAAGCCGTTGTCGTGGGTCACGAACCCGAGCCGCATGGCCGCGTCGCTGCGCGCGCGTCCCCGGCGCTCGTCGAAGCCGGGAGGGAGCACCGACCAGCCGGTGAACGCTCGGGCCACCTCGACCACGTCCTGCTGGGTGTAGCCACCGTCGACCCCAAGGGTGTGCAGCTCCAGCAGCTCGCGGGCGTAGTTCTCATTGGGCACATCCTCATGATGGCGGCGCACTTTGTTCGATGCTCCATCGAGGTAAATGAGCATCGCGGGCGAGGTGGCGGAGGCGCGGATGAGATCGCGAAATTTTCCCAACGCATGCCGCCGGATCACCTCGCGATCATCGCTGGGCTTGAGGTAAATGCAGTCTCCCTTCTCCAGATCGATGTTCAGATGGTCCGTCCAAAACTCCACCATCACTTCAAACAATTGACGCTTGGAATACACCGCACGCAGCAGCGTGTGACGTGTCAGTTCATCCCGCAAAACATCCTTTTTGAACTCGTAGGCGTCGCCAGGACTGAAGGAGAGGCTCTCAAAGCGTCGCGCTCGCAGATCGCACAGCGAGTCCGAGATACCCTCAGGATGCAGCTGCTCCTCGATCCACGCCGCACGACCCATCGCCTTCAGTCGCGCCAGATCGCCCGGCCACGGCCCGAAGGCCGCTCGGCTGAGGAGGTGAAAATCGGGATCGATGGCCGATGAAGACGGCGGCTCCAGAGCCTCGGGCACGGATTGCCCGAACGACGCCGTGAGCTGGCTGATGATGCGTTGACAGCCCGTCAGGCTCACCGCACCCGCGCCCAGCGAGGTGCTGCGGATCCACTGGCGGCGGCTTGTTTTCATGCCTGCGATTCAGCGTCTTCGGTGGGACCAGCCGCCGACAAACGGCTGCGGATTTGCAGGCCCATGCCGAGGATGGCGATGCCTGGCAGCAGCATAATCCAACCCACCACCGGCAGCAGCGCGCAGCCCATCAGGACGAGCCCGCCGTTGCGACTCTGCCGCCATGCAGCCGCCTCGGGCCAGAGTGTGGCACCCAGGCGAGCCGCCAATCCCGAGCACCCCAAGAAACCCCACAGCAACGCCACCCCCACCAGCAGCAGGGCGGCAAAACCCAGGCGCTTGCCCAGGGCCATCGCCGCTGCGATCACCAGTGCTGCCGGGATCAGGCCCAGTAGGAAACTCAGCAGCAGCCCGCGTGCCGCACTGGCTCGCTTGCGCTGAAATCGCTCCGGCCACAGGCCACGATCCAGCAACCACAAGGCGGGTACCGCCACCACAAAAGCCACTGCAACCAGCAGCCACATCAAGACATCAGCCATCAACATATCAACGAGGAGAGAGCACCTTCAAACCCCGCGTTTCAGCACCGGTTGCGAGACCGCTGATTTTCTGTTCAGTCTGTCCGCCGTCTCAGGATGCGGTCTTCGGCGTGGCGGGCTCCGCCTTTCTGACTTCAATGGGCGGTATTGATTTCTGCGCAATCCCAGGGATGCGACCGTAACCAAAAAAGCGAGCCTTCGACTCCGGGCGCGGCAGCGTGAAATCAAACACGCTCACCCCACAGCGCGCCTCCCCATTGTAGCGGCGGCCATCGCTCGCGCCAAACATGAGGCGCTTGCCCGTCTCCCGGTGGCGACCGAGGTAGAGCATGACGTGAGAGATCGGCAGCTCGCGAGGCGCATGCTCATAGGTGCCACTCCAAAACAGCAGATCGCCCGGTTGCAAAGCCTCGAGACCCGCCTCCGACCACTGGCCATCCGCCGGCGCCCCGTGCCAGGTGCTGTGATCGATGACCCACTGACCGATGTGATTCGACTGACGCGGCACCTCCGTCCGTTTTTGCGAACGCAGCAGGTAGTAAATCGTGCCGGAGCAATCCATGCCGCCCAGGTCTGGATCCGCCGAGCCAAACCGATACGTCAATTGCCGCTGCGTCAGCGCTAGGGCGGCGCGGATGAGGCTCTGCACCGCCGTGGGCAGTTCCTCAAACTCCGCGAGATCTGATGCCGCGATGCTGGAAACAGCGGCTTTTTTCAAAGCGGGTTTTGCCGGATCAGCGGATTTTTTTTCCGCCGGGATCCCGTCCGGTGCAGCCTCCGCCGCGCCAACCATCCAGCATCCGACTGTCAGCAGGGAGATTTTATGCCACAGAGGGAACGCTGAGTTGAAATCGCGTCCAAAAGGAGCGAAAGATCGTTTCTTAGCGGCCATGTTGCTCATCATCGATAATTACGATTCGTTTACCTACAACCTCGTTCAGTATTTTGGCGAAATGGGGGCGGACATGGTGGTGAAGCGCAACGATCAAATCACGCTGGATGAGATCGCCGCTCTGGCCCCCGATCAAATCTGCATCTCGCCCGGTCCCTGCACACCGAAGGAAGCGGGGATCAGTTGCGCGGTGATCGAGAGATTCGGCGCGGAAACTCCGATCCTCGGCGTCTGCCTCGGCCATCAGTGCATCGGTGCCGTCTATGGCGGCTCCGTGGTGCGCGCAGATCGGCTGATGCACGGCAAAACCTCTTTCATTCAGCATCGGGACCAGTCCGTCTTTCACGGCCTGCCCAATCCCTTCGAAGCCACGCGCTACCATTCCCTGATCGTGCGGCGGGAAGATCTGCCGGACTGTTTGGAGATCACCGCCACCGTGGTCGATGCTCCCGACGAAATCATGGGGCTTCGGCATCGGCAGCATCCGGTTCACGGCGTGCAGTTCCATCCGGAGAGCATTCTCACGCAGGCGGGCAAACAGCTGCTGAAAAATTTCTTGGAGATCGGTCAGGACGCGGCTTTAGTTTGAATTGATCGCTCACACTGCGGTCAAAGATTTCATGTCAGTCCTCCCGGCATTTCAAGAAGCCCTGCGTCACAGTCCGGACAACGTCCCGCTGCTGCTGCTCTATGGACGAGCGTGCCTGGAGGAGCTGCAACTCGATGACGCCCTGGTGGCCTACGAGCGCGCCCTCGATCTGGATCCCCGCCTCACCGATGCTCAACTCGGTCTCGCCAAGGCCTTGCTGGCTCGCGGAGAAGCCTCCCAGGCTGCCGTCCGCGTCGAGATGGCGCTCCAGCAGGAGCCCAACAACGCCGCTGCCCACCTGCTGCTGAGCCGGATCTCCTTGGCGGAGGGCGATGACGAACGCGCCGAGCGCCACTACGAACGCGCGCGTCAGCTCGACGCCAGCGTGGCCGACGCCGGTCTGGAAAGCGAGCTGGCTCCCCCACGCGGTGGCTCGGCAGCGGCCTCTCGCCGCCCCGTCGAGCGGCCCGAACCGACTCCCGCCGAAATGCCGATGGGATTGGAGGCAGACGATGCGGATCTGGAGCCCGAGGTCTTCATGGACGAGCCGCCCTTCGATTGGCGGCCCGAGAATTTTTGGATGCCCGGAGATCCCGAGCGCGGGCGGTTGAATTTCGATGACATCACCGGCCTCGAGGACATCAAGGAAGAGATCCGCCGCAAGCTCGTCTATCCGCTGCAGGAGCCGGAGCTGTATCGCACCTACGGCCACCAGCCCGGTGGCGCACTCCTGCTGTATGGACCTCCCGGTTGCGGCAAAACCTTGCTGCTGCGTGCCGTGGCGGCAGAGGTGAGCTGCAATTACCTCTGGGTCGGCCTGCATGAGTTGTTTGATCCCTACTTCGGCAGCACCGAACGCAACCTGCACCAAATGTTCGATACCGCCCGCTTCAGCGCGCCCTGCGTGGTGGTCATTGATGGCTTGGACTCCCTGGCGCAGGATCGCCGCACCGTGCGGGAAAGTCAGGCTCGCAACGTGGTGAACCAGCTGCTGCATGAACTCGACAGCCTGCGCACTGAAGGCCGCCGCGTCATGGTCCTGGCTGCGACCAGCCAGCCTTGGTCGCTCGATCCCGCGCTGCGCCGCCCCGGTCGCTTTGAGCAGGCCCTCTTTGTACCGCCACCCGATCCTGCCGCGCGGCTGGAACTGCTGCGTCGCTGCGCCGAGGAAAAACCCGTGGGTGCCCTCGATCTGGACGAACTCACGCGCCTCACCGAAGGCTTCTCCTGCGCTGACCTGCAGTGGTTGTTTGATCGCGCCAGCGAACTCGCCCTCGGCGAGGCCATGCGAACCGGTCACGCCTTGCCCATCCAGCAAAAGCAGCTGCTTCAAATCGCCCGCACCCACACCCCGACCACCAGCCTCTGGTTTGAAGGCGTCCAGGAAGGCGTCGAAGGCACCGCCGACAAAGCCCTGCTCAAGGAAGTCCGCGGCTTCATGGGCAGCCGGTCTTTGAAGCGATGACAACGGCCGGTTCTCGGTATGACAGAGAAGCTGCTGATGCTTCGGCGAAGTGGTTGGATCGAACGATAACGCGGAAGCCCCGTGTTTTTCCTGCCATCATGCGTGGGTCGATCCTCGCGCTTTTCCTTCTCGGGGGGATCGGTTGCTCCACTCTCCACATCAAGAAACCCGTCTCCTGTGATTCGGCTGCCTTGTTGAAATTTCAAGATGCCGATCAAATCATCCTCTACTCCCTGTACCCATCGGAAGTTCGAAATCTTGTGATGGATAAGCGTCCCGAATCGGAAAGGCTGATAGGCTTGCCCGAGTTTCATGAATTTCCGGTATTCGGCACAGTGCGACTCTCCGACTCAGCTCAAGTCACGAGCTGGGCGACCACGCTTCAGACAGCGTTGGTGGACCGTCCCGAGTCGGTTTGCGATTTCATGCCGCGACATGGTGTTCGAATCATCCATCAAGGACTCGTTACAGATTTTCTCATGTGTTTCACTTGTGGTGACATGGTCGTTTGGACCGAACAATCCAGGGCCGAAATGCACCATCCTGTTTGGACAAAAAAGGTGCGAAATCGGATGAACGCTTTGTTCGATCAGCATCAGATTGAGCGAGACATTCCCTGAAAGAATCCCAGGCGGATCCAGCGTGAACAGGAGATGCCCGCTTCCCGCTCCTCCCGCCGCGACGTCTTGAAAATCCTGCCCGCCGTCGCCTTCGCAGGGACCGCTGGGGCTGCCGCCGCAAAGCCACGCATCCGGGTTGGCCAAATCGGAACGCAGCATGCGCATGCTGCGGGAAAACTCGACTCCATCCTGCGTTTTCCCGAGATTTTTGAAGTCGTCGGCGTCGTGGAGCCCGATGCGGAACGGCGGGCTCTTCTGCAAAATCAGGCTCCCTATGCCGGCCAGACCTGGTTGACCGAAGAGGAATTACTCTCCACCGAAGGCCTCCAAGCCGTCGCTGTGGAGACCGAGGTGTCGCAGCTCGTGCCGACCGCCATGAGATGCCTCACCGCAGGGAAGCACATCCACCTCGACAAACCCGCTGGCGAGTCCCTCGACGCCTGCCGAGCCATGCATGCCTTGGCGGCGGAACGGGGATTGACGATTCAGATGGGCTACATGCTGCGCTACAATCCGGCCTTTGTTTTCGCCCATCAGGTGGTGCGCGATGGCTGGTTGGGCGAGATCACCGAAATCTCCGGCATGATGGGCAAGCTGATCAACGACAAGGGACGCAAGGAGTTGGCCGGTTTCGAAGGAGGCGGCATGTTTGAGCTGGCCTGTCATTTGATCGATCAAGTCGTGGCCTTTCTTGGTCCACCGAGTTCCGTCACGGCCTTCACCCATCGTACCTACCCGGAGAAGGACCGCTTTGCCGACAACCAACTCGCCGTCTTCGATTACCCCAAAGCCCTGGCCACCATCCGCTGCAATCACATCGATCCGATGGGCGGTCCGCGCCGTCAGTTCAACCTCACCGGCACCCACGGAACTCTGGAAATCCGGCCCCTCGAGCCCACGCCGCTGGTACGGCTCGGATTGGATCAAGCTCGGGGCGATTTCAAAAAGGGATGGCAAGACGTGACCTTCGAGCCGCCTTCCGGACGCTACGACGCCGAGTTTCTCGACCTCGCCGCCGTCCTCCGGGGCGAGAAAAAACTCGCCTGGGATGCCGCTCATGATCTCGCCACCCACGAAGCCGTCTTGCGCGCCGCAGACATGCACCCCACCGCCTGATCTCCCCAGCGGAACTTGGTGGCCGATGTCGAATTACTAAATTGATACAAATTAGGAGAGCTTTAACGAAGAATGGATCCCCCGCTTTTTCCTATGAACGGCTTATTGCATCCACGGGCGGGCAACATCGGCGGCTCTCAACGCGCTGGACATGGCAAAGGGCCGCTTTTTCGATCTGCTGAGGGTGAACCCTGCCAACGGGGAAAAGGATCCACGAAGCGCCGGAGTTTTGGAACAATGACGACGACGGGCAGGAATGAGGGTGCGTCGGGGCCCTTACCGTCCAAAGGACGCGGATGACTTGCCGGGGCCATAGAATCGCCACGGGTTTGACGTGGAAGCTTTCCAACAAAGCGCGCAAGGCTGGCTGGTCGATGCCGTAAACATGGCGGTCGGAACTGATGAGAATGTCACACTCGCACAAGGCGGCTTCCGCTATGAGGTAGCTGTCATTCCTTTCGGCGGCAGGCAAAAGGCCGATGGAACGGATTTCGTCGCCGATGCGTTCCACAATTCCATGCCCTACGGGCTGCAAGAAGCGCTGGCGCTGGCCAAGGCGGGCATGATCAAGAAAGTGCTGGTGCATGAAGTCTCCCGGCTGGGCCGCCGTCCTTCTGGGGTCATGTCCGTTGTGGAAGCGCTGGAAGGCTGCTGCGTCTCCCTTTACTGGCACGCGCAGAGCATTGAAACCCTGCTGCCGAACTGCAAGCGCAACCCAGCGACGGGCATTATGCTGGCCTTGCTGGCGGAGATGGCGCGGGCGGAAGAGGAAACGATGCGGGAGCGCATCAATAGCGGACTGGCTGAGGCACGGCGGAAAGGTGTCACATTGGGGCGGCCTGTGGGCAGCGGCCTGGACGCGGCGGCCTTGCTGGTGAAGCACAAGGACGTGGTGAAGGCGTTGAAGGCGGGGCAGAGCGTGCGCAACGCGGCCAAGATTACGGGCAAGGGACCAAGCACGGTGCAACGGGTGGCGGCGGCTTTGAAGGCGTAGCCAGGGGAGCGAAGGCGGGGAGAGTGATTCCGGGCGCGGGGGAGGGTGGAAACGTGGCGGACGGGCCAAGCCGTGGGGAATGGAAAGGCGGCACGGCATCTTTCCTTGAGGGCATCGGGAGGGATCGGAGTGCGGCCTGTGCGTTGTGTCCCAACGGAGGGCCAGCATTGAGGCGGGCTAGGTGCGGCCATCCCACCTTAAAAAAGAGAGGGTGAACCGAATGATCCAGCAAGGGAGCGGAAGTGGAGCAGCGAAAAAGAGCCGAGGGGAGGGGGTTCACACTCCTGCGGCTTGGGGATACCAGTAATAGATTTCGACTCCAGAAAAAAATTGCAAATGGCGAAGATGACATCGGCGGTCTATTCTCGCCTTCATTCTCGTTTTGCCTGGATTTGGGCTGAAACCCTTGATTTATAAGGGTGGCGGAGAGGGTGGGATTCGAACCCACGGTTCCTTGCGGAACTTCGGTTTTCAAGACCGACGCGATAGACCACTCTGCCACCTCTCCATTTGGTGCCGCGAGGGCTGGAACGGTGAAGATGCCTCATTGGGGCGATTTGGAAAGCGGAATGTTGATGGATGATGAAGCCGGGAGGTTGGGCTACCACGCGGGGAGCTGTGGGGTTGATTCGGTGGCGGTGGGTGCGCTGGGGAGCGGATGAACCACGAATGCCATTCGCGGCTACATGGCAGGCCGAATCGTCGTCTCAATCTTCGT
>JAGRPD010000169.1:0-3697 GCA_020439875.1 Verrucomicrobiales bacterium | reverse complement strand
TCGTCCAAAATCTCTGGGGATCGAGGGGGACGACGAGTGAGACGACGAGTGAGACGAGGAGTGAGACGAGGAGTGAGACGACGAGTGGGACGATGATTGGGACGATGATTGGGACGATGATTGGGACGATGATTGGGACGAGGATTGAGACGAGGATTGAGACGAGGATTGGGACGAGGAGCCGGGTGATGCGCGGGGAAAATCGGGCTTGGCGTGGGGGACGGGGTTGGGCATGGTTGCGCATGCGGATCGCCCTTTTGCACTATACTCTGCCTCCGGTACCTGGGGGGGTGGAGCGGGTGGTGGCGCTTCAGGCGCGGGCGCTGCGGGCGGCAGGGCACGAGGTGACGTTGCTGGATGCGGCGGGCTGGAGGGGACTGGGGAGGCCGGAAGGGTGGGAGTGCTGCCCGTTTGATGCGGTGATGGTGCACAATGTGATGACGATGCCTTTTGACTTGGCGTGGCGGCGGGAGCTGCTGACGGCGGCGCGGTGTTGGCCGGGCTGCGGGTGGGTGAATTGGGTGCATGATTTGGCTCTCTGCAATCCGGCCTATGCGACGATGTCGGCGGCGACGCGGAGAGAGCTGGAGGAGGTGCTCCCTCCGTTCGTGACGGTGGTGGTTTCGCAGGCGCGGCGACGGGAGTACGCGGAGCGGATGGGCGTGGCCGAGGCGGAGGTGCGGGTGGTGCAAAATGGATTGGATCTGGATGAGTGGATGGGAGGGGAGATGGGGGATCGATGGGAGAAGTGGGGGATTTGGAAAGCGGATCTGGTGTTGCTGCATCCGGCGCGTTGGGTGCGGCGCAAGCGGATCGAGTTCAGCGTTGAGGTGGCTGCGGCGCTGCGGGATTTGGGGTGGGACGTGCGGCTGCTGCTGACGGCGGCGACGGATCCGCATCAGGCAGATGGGGCGGCCTACGCGGCAGAGGTGCAAGGGCTGGTGCGGGAGCGGGATTTGTCTGAGGTGGTGGTCGGGGCTACGGCGGTGGGACAGGAGCTGACGGATGTGGAGGTGGCGGCGCTGTATCGTGCGGCGGATGTGCTTTTGTTTCCGAGTACCAGCGAGGGGTTTGGCCTGCCGGTGATTGAGGCGATGGCGGCGCGGCTGGCGGTTTGGTGCACGGATCTGCCCGTACTGCGAGAGGTGGCGGGGCCGGGGACGACGTTTTTTTCGCTGAAGACTCCACCGCAAGAGGTGGCGGCGGCTTTGGCGGAGGTGGCGGAAAAGGCGGGTTGGAGGGAGCGGCGGCGGTGTTTGGAGCAGCTGGATTTCCATCGACTCTGCAAAGAACGGCTTGAGCCGGTGCTGGCTGCGGCTATCAGAGGTAAATGAAACCGTCTCTTTCAGCTCAATGGGAGGTGCTGGCCCTGCTTGGCGCACGCCATGGTAATGCGTTTGGTTTTCTCGGTCGGCATCAACTGGAAGACGGGCGTTGGGTGGCGCGGACGTTTGAACCGGGGGCGCAGCATGCGTGGCTGCATGTGGAGGGCGTGTCCGAGCCGCTGGAGGCGGAGGTGGCGCATCATCACGGGCTGTTTGTGCTGGAGCTGCCGGAGGACGCGAGGCTGGGGCGGTACCAGTGGGAGTATCAGACGCACGATGGCCGCCGCTGGAAGAAGGAAGATCCGTATGCCTTTGGGGCTCTGCTGGGTGAGCAAGACATGCACTACTTTCGGGAGGGATCTCACCGGAAATTGTATCGTTGTCTGGGGGCGCATCACCGGGTGATCGATGGAGTGGAGGGGACGGTGTTTGCGGTCTGGGCACCGAATGCGCAACGGGTGAGCGTGGTGGGAGATTTTAACCAGTGGGACGGACGGGTGCATCCGATGCGGTTGCGCATCGAGTCGGGTATTTGGGAGATTTTCCTGCCAGGGGTGGGGATGAATGCGCACTACAAGTTTGAGCTGATCAGTGCGGAGGGGCAGCTGCTGCTGAAGAGCGATCCGTTCGCGCTCTTTTCCCAAAATGGCACGCAAACGGCGAGTCTGACTTGCAGTCTAGATGGCTACACGTGGGGGGATGAGTCGTGGATGAAACAGCGCGCTGCGGCGGATCTCTACCACCAGCCGATGAGCATTTATGAGGTGCATCCGGGCTCGTGGAAGCGGGTGCCATCAGAGGGAAATCGCTGGCAGACGTGGCGGGAGATGGCGGACGATTTGGTGCCCTACGTGAAGGGGTTGGGCTTTACCCATGTGGAACTGATGGGGGTGCAAGAGCATCCGTTTGATGGCTCATGGGGGTATCAGGTGACGGGGTATTACGCGCCGACGAGTCGTTACGGGAATCCCGATGACTTTCGCTTCTTTGTGGATCGCTGCCATCAGGCGGGGCTGGGGGTGATCCTGGACTGGGTGCCAGGACATTTCCCGAAGGACGCTCACGGGCTGGCGCAGTTTGACGGCACAGCGCTCTATGAACATGCCGACCCGCGGCAAGGGGAGCATCAGGACTGGGGGACGCTGATTTTTAACTACGGACGCAATGAGGTGCGAAATTTTTTGGTGGCCAATGCGCTCTACTGGTTGGGCGAATTCCACATTGATGGGCTGCGGGTGGATGCGGTGGCGTCCATGCTGTATCTGGATTACTCGCGGGAGGAGGGGCAGTGGGTGCCGAATGCGTTTGGGGGGCGAGAGAATCTGGAGGCGATTGGCTTCATGAAGGAGCTGAATCGCATTTGCTACGAAGAGCATCCGGGAACCACGATCATTGCGGAGGAAAGCACGGCATGGCCTGGGGTCTCGCGCCCCGTGGATGCGGGGGGATTGGGTTTTGGGTTCAAATGGAACATGGGCTGGATGAATGACAGTCTGCGCTACATCGAGCATGAGCCGGTGCATCGGAAGTATCATCATGGCGAGGCCACGTTTTCCATGCTGTATGCCTTCGATGAGAATTTCATCCTGGTGCTGAGTCATGACGAGGTGGTGCATGGCAAGGGTTCGCTGATCAACAAGATGCCGGGAGATCGCTGGCAGAAATTTGCGAATCTGCGCATGTTCTTCGCCTGGATGTGGGCTCATCCGGGGAAAAAGCTGCTATTCATGGGCGGGGAGTTTGGGCAGTGGCAGGAGTGGAGCCATGATGGCAGTCTGGACTGGCATCTTTTTCACGGGCATGAGCACGCGGGCCTGCAGCGGTTGGTGAAGGATCTCAATGAGGCCTACACGGGTCAGCGGGCTCTCAATGAGCAAGATCATGAACCGGGTGGGTTTTTCTGGTTGGACGCCGATGATGGCGACAACAGTTTGTTCGCCTTTGCGCGGCGGTCGCGTGAGGGAGAGCTGGTCTATGTAGTGGTCAATGCCACGCCGGTGCCGCGTCAGGGATACCGCCTGGGAGTGGTGGAGCCTGGGGCCTACCGGGAGCTGGTCAACAGTGATGCGCCGAGCTACGGAGGCTCCGGCATGGGCAATCCTGGGGAGCTGAAGGCGGTACCCTCCGGCTGGCAAGGACAGGCTCAGCATGTGATGCTGGAGGTGCCGCCACTGGGTGCCGTTTATCTGGTGAAGGCCTGAGACATGGTGGCTTGGCTAGGGATTTGAGATCCTCAATCAGCAGGTTCTGCGCGCCTCGATTTCACACGAGGCGTGATTGACGGCTACGGTTCTCGCACTTCGACAATGCTCGTCTTGTTCGATCCTGGGAGTTTATGGACGACGATTGGGACGATGATTGGGACGACGATT
>JAGRPD010000168.1 GCA_020439875.1 Verrucomicrobiales bacterium | reverse complement strand
CTGATGGAACACGGCGTGGATGGCATCCATTTTTACACGCTCAACAAATCTCAAGCCACCCGCGACATCTACGCCTCCCTCGGTTTGCCCAGCGGGAAATAAGGGCGGCAAAGAGCGGTGCGCACGCCGCTCGCTGTAGGCGCAGGCATCGACCGCGCGCGCTTGCGGGGTCTTTGAGGAGAGAATGAATCGATGCAGCAGCGAGCTCATTCGCGTCCCAAAGACGTGTGGCCACCTACAGAGCTCGCAGCACTCGCTCTGAATGTTGACGCAAGGGCAGATTCTTTGCGCAGGTTTGCCGGTCGATCGCACGTTTTTATCTCACTCACCTACCCTCCTCCATGCCCAGCTCCACCCGTCGCCACTTCCTCGCCGGTCTCACCACCGCCGCTGCCGCCACCTGGACTCAGAAACTCCACGCGGCGGAAGATCCGAAAAAAGACGTGATCATCGGCCAAGGGCAGCACCGCTATCGCGTCGTGAAGGATTGGGTGGCTCCCGATCAAGGCCGACATCATCCCATCTTGAATTGTCATGAAATGGTCCGCGTGCGAGACGGACGGCTATTCATGATCGGCGATCACTGGGACAACCAAATGCTCATCTACCAGCAGGATGGCACCATCCTCGACTCCTGGGGATCCGTCTGGCCCGGCGGCCACGGTCTCACCCTGGCGGATGAAAATGGCGAAGAGTTCCTTTTTGTCACCGACTCCGGCTTGTGGAAGTCCGGCAGCAGCGGTTACCGCCAAACGGGGCGCATCACCAAGATCGATCTCGCGGGCCGGGAGATTTTTTCCATCAGCCACCCGATGAGCGTGGGCGCGTACGAACCCGACATGGTCTTCAATCCGACTGAGGTGGCCATCGGCCCGAGTGGCGACATCTACATCGCCGATGGTTACGGCTCCAACTACGTCCTGCAATACGATGCGCTGGGGCGTTTCATCCGCCGCTTTGGAGGCAAAGAGGGCGTGCCCGCAGATCAGCGTCTGAGCAGCGCGCATGGCATCGCCCTCGACAGCCGCGCGGGTGCTGGAAAAGAAACCCTCATCGTCACTTCCCGCTCCGACAATTGCTTCCGCCGATTCAGCTTGGACGGGCAATTCATCGAGACTCTTTCCACACCCGGAGCCTACGTTTGCCGACCCGTCATCGCTGGCGATCATCTTTACGCCGGGGTCTGCTGGTCGAAGGACGCTCAGGGAAAAATGCAGCGAGACGCCTCGGGCTTCGTCGTCGTCCTCGACACCAGCGGTCGAGTGGTCGCGGCTCCGGGAGCTGCGGCTCCTCAGTATGATGAAACGGGCAAGCTGAAGCCCTTGCAACGTCAAGACAACGTCTTCGATCACGGTCACGACGTCTGCGTGTTGGAAAACGGCGACCTCATCGTCTGCCAGTGGAACGCCCTGCAAACGTACCCGATCAAGCTGGAAAAACTGGCCTGACCCTCATCTCGCGGTCCTGCAAATCACGGACTGCTCCGCCCCGCCGTCGGACCACCTGGAGCCGAGTGTGCGAGGCGGCTCACCCTTGTGGCATCGGGGCAAGAAGACCGCCGCTGCTCACGTTTGTGTTTTTCTGTCCCCATCATGAAGCTCATCCGTTTCTCTCTTGGTGCCATCGCATCGCTCGTTGCCTCCACCGCCCTGCTCGCACCGGCGGCCGAACCTGCAGCGGAAGATCCGCACGCACCGGTCTCTTTTTACAAGCAGGTGCGCCCCATTCTGCAGGCCAAGTGCACCGGATGCCACCAGCCCGCGAAGGCGAAGGGAGACTACATCATGACCGACTTCGCCCAGCTCCTGGCCGGCGGCGAAGAAGGTGAGGCAATCATTCCCGGCCAGCCGGAAAAAAGCCACCTGCTGGAGCTGTCCACTCCGGTCGATGGAAAGGCCGAGATGCCACCCAAGGGCGAGCCCTTGCACGTCACGCAGCTGGACCTCATCCGCCGTTGGGTCGCGGAGGGCGCGAACGATGACACCCCAGAGTCCGCCCGGGTGCAGTACACCATGGAGCACCCGCCCGTCTATCGCACCCCGCCCACGCTGAGTTCGCTCGCCTACTCCCCGGATGGTCAGTGGCTGGCGGTGACGGGATACCACGAGGTGCTGATTCATCGGGCAGACGGTGGCGGCATCGTCGCACGGTTGGTCGGTCTGGCAGAGCGGATCCAAAAAGTGGCGTGGTCACCCGATGGCAAGCTGCTGGCCGTCTGCGGTGGCAACCCAGGTCGCGAGGGAGAAATCCAGGTGTGGGATGTGGCCAAGAAAACGTTGAAGCTCTCCAAGAGCCTCACCTTTGACACCGTCTATGGCATCAGCTGGTCGCCTGACGGCAAGCAACTCGCCTTTGGTGCCACAGACAACGGCGTGCGCGCCATCGATGCCACCTCGGGGGAAGAGACTCTGTTCATGGGCGGGCACAGCGATTGGGTGCTCGACACGGTGTGGAGCCACGACGGCAGCCACCTCATCTCCTGCGGACGCGACATGAGCGTGAAGCTCACCGAAGTGAAGACGCAGCGCTTTGTCGATAACATCACCTCCATCACCCCCGGCGCGCTGAAAGGCGGTGTGTATCAGCTGGCGCTGCAACCTCAGCGCGATGAGGTGCTCATCGCCAGCTCCGATGGCGTGCCGCAGATCTACCGCATGAAGCGCGAGACCGCGCGCAAGATCGGTGACAACGCCAACCTCGTGCGCGTCTTCCCCGCCATGGACGGTCGCGTCTTCGGGGTGGCCTTTGCCAAGGACGGAAAAACGATCGCCTCAGCCTCCGGCCACCAAGGCCACGGCAGCGTGGACCTGAGCCAATCCGTCTATGACAGCACCTTGACCCCCGAGCTGAAGCAGGTCCTCGAAAAACGCGTGGCCGAGCAGAAGGACGCGGACAAGAAGATGGTCGAAGATTACATCCACCAAGGCGTCAAACGCCTGCACCACATCGAGATCCCCGAGAGCGGCATCTACGCCGTCGCCTTCAGCCCGGACGGCCAAACCGTGGTCGCGGGCGGACAGGATGGTCAGCTCCGCCTCATCGACACCGCACGCGGCCAGATCGTCAAGACCTTCCCCAGCGTCCCGCTCGCCAAGTCCGCAGACCTCGCCGCCAGTGATGTCATTGCCGATGACGCCGTGCGCGCTGACACGGAGGAAAAACTCAGCACCGAGACCCTACCGGCCGGTGCAGCCATCGCAGCCCTCGAAGTGCTGCCAGAAAAAGTGAGCATCCATCACCCCACCGAGTACGCCCAGCTGCTCGTCACCGCTCGGTTGAAAGACGGCACCCGAGCCGATGTCACCCGCATGGCTCAGATCCAACTCGCCGGAAAACCCGTAGCACGGATTGATGAACGCGGCATGGTGCGGCCTCTCGTCGATGGTCAGGCGCGGGTGGAGATCGCCTTCATGGGCCAGCGAGCCCAGCTGCCGGTCGATATTGCCGGCATGAAGCAACCGCTGCGGCCCGACTACGTGCGCGACGTGATGCCCATCCTCTCCAAGCTCGGCTGCAACATGGGCACCTGCCACGGAGCCAAAGACGGCAAGGCAGGCTTCAAACTCTCCCTGCGCGGTTACGATCCCATCTACGACGTGCTCGCCTTCACCGATGATCTCGGCAGCCGCCGCGCCAACGCCGCCTCCCCTGAGCACTCCCTGATGCTGCTGAAGGCCTCCGGCTCCATCCCCCACGAGGGCGGCCAGCTCACCGTGCCAGGAGAGTTGTACTACGAGACCCTCAAAGCCTGGATCCAACAGGGCGGCCAGCTCCACCTGCAAACACCGCGCGTCACTTCCATCGAGCTTTTCCCCAAAAACCCCGTCGTCGAGACCATCGGAGCCCGCCAGCAAATGCGCGTCGTCGCCCGCTACGCTGACGGACTGGTGAAAGACGTCACCGCCGAGGCCTTCATCGAGAGCGGCAATCTCGAAGTCGTCACAGCGGACAAACGCGGCCTCGTCACCACCCTACGCCGAGGGGAGGCCGCCGTGCTCGCCCGATTTGAAGGAGCCTACGCCGCCACCACCGTCACCGTCATGGGAGATCGCTCCGGATTCGTCTGGCAGCAGCCCGAGTCCTGGAATCGCATCGACGAACTGGTGGCGAAGAAATGGCAGCGCATGAAAATCCTGCCGTCCGGCCTCTGCACCGACGAGGACTTCCTGCGGCGCGTCCACATCGACCTCACCGGCCTGCCGCCCACGGCCGAGCAGGTGCAGGCCTTCACCGCCGACCCACGCCCCACCCGAGACAAGCGCAACGCCGTCATCGACGAACTCATTGGCAACCCCGACTTCATCGAGCACTGGACCAACAAATGGGCCGACATGCTGCAAGTGAACAGCAAGTTCCTCGGAGCCGAAGGAGCCGCCAAATTGCGGCAATGGATCCGCGAGCAAGTGGCCACCAATCGGCCCTACGATCAGATGGCCCACGCCATCGTCACCGCCAGCGGCTCCACCAAGGACAATCCCCCTGCCGCCTATTACAAAATCCTGCGCACCCCCGAAGAGCTGGTGGAAAACACCACCCACCTCTTCCTCGCCACCCGCTTCAACTGCAACAAATGCCACGATCACCCCTTCGAGCGCTGGACCCTCGATCAATACTACCAGACCGCCGCCTTCTTTGCCCAAGTCGATCTCAAACGCGATCCCGCCAGCGGCAACACCAACATTGGCGGCACCGCTGTGGAGGGAGCCAAACCACTCTATGAAATCGTCAGCGACAAGTCCGATGGCGAGGTGGAGCACCTCCTCACCCATGCCGCCGTCGCGCCCAAGGTGCCCTATGACGACGGCTTGATCCGCACCTCCGCCCCCTCCCGCCGCCAGCAGTTTGCCGACTGGCTCACCTCGGCGGAGAACGACTACTTTGCCATGAGCTACGCCAACCGGATCTGGGGTTATCTCACCGGCACCGGCGTCATTGAGCCGCTGGATGACATCCGCGCCGGCAATCCGCCGAGCAATCCTGAGCTGCTGCAATACCTCACCAACGAACTCGTCAGCACCGGATTCAACGTGCGTCACCTCATGCGGATCATCACCCAAAGCCGCACCTATCAGCTCGGCATCGCCACCAACAAGTGGAACACCGACGACACCCTCAACTACTCCCACGCCAAAGCCCGCCGTCTCTCCGCCGAGGCTCTCTTTGACAGCGTCTTCACCGTCACCGGCTCCACCCCCAACATTCCCGGCGTCAAACCCGGCACCCGCGCCGCCACCCTCGCGGACGGTCAAGTCAAGTTGCCTGATGGATTCCTCTCCAATTTCGGCAAACCCAGCCGCGAGAGCGTCTGCGAGTGCGAGCGCAGCAACGATGTCAACCTCGGTCCCGTCATGGCCCTCATGTCAGGCCCCACCGTCGGCGATGCCATCAGCGATCCCGCCAACGCCATCGCCAAGATCGTCTCCACCACTCCTGACGACCGAAAAATGGTGGAAAAACTTTTCCTCCGCATCCTCAACCGCACCCCGCAGTCCGGTGAGATCGACGCCGTCCTCGCCAGCATGGGCTCGCTCGACGGGGAGAATCAAAGCCTCCAGGCCACCTGGCAGGCCGAGGAGAAAAAGCAAGAACCCATCATCGCCGCCGCCGAAGCCGCTCGCAAGGTCGCCATCGACACCGCCGAAAAAGCCCTGGCCGCCTACAAAAAAGCCACCGCAGCCGATCTCGCCAAGAAAGTCAAAGCCCGCCAGGATGGCATCGCCAAAGCGCAAGCCGAGGTCAAAACCGCCGAAGCCGACGTCCTCACGCGTCAATTGAAATGGGAGCGCCACCTCGATCTCTCCACCGAGTGGATCCCCCTCGACCTCGACGTCTCCCGCGCCAACGGCGTCCTCAAGCTCGAAAAACAAGCTGACGGCTCCTTCCTCGCCACGCCCTTCAGCGACGGCCAAATGGCGCAGGGAAACTATCAACTGCGCGGCCAAACCAACCTCACCGGCATCACCGCCATCAAGCTGGAAGCACTGCCGCATGAGAGCCTGCCTCGCAACGGCCCCGGCATCGCGCCCGATGGCAA
>JAGRPD010000167.1 GCA_020439875.1 Verrucomicrobiales bacterium | reverse complement strand
TCGAGGCCAAGGCTCTGCGCAAACTGCGCCATCCCACCCGGATCCGGAAGCTCGGCGGGTTTTTCGGTGGATCTTGATTGGGCTCGGCGAGCCGGATTTTTCCTGCCTGTCGCTGCAATTCCATGCTGGACGTTGCGGCGCTTTTGTCCTTACTCTCCTCTTTCTCCAATTTCATGCGTCTGTTGATGAAACTCCTGTGGCTGGTGGCCTTCCTGGCTGCCACCTTTGTCTGGATGGTGCTGTTTCAGCACGGATTCAGCATGGAGGCGTTTCGTCGGGGCGCAGGCCAGGAATGGCGGGAACTGGAGCAATGGATTCGAGGGGGCAGTGATGACGGAGATAGCCCAGCGCTACCCGCCAAAAAAGCCGATGCCAAAGCCAAGGCCGAGGCTGGTGCCGAGGCTGATTCCGTGGCTGGTTCCGTGGCCCCCAAAAAACCTTGACGCAGCCTTCCCTCCGCCCTCTTTCCCCTATCATCTCTCTCCGACCCCACTCCCTATGATCGTCTCTGAAACCGAACTGGATCCGAAATTCCAAAATCTGTGGAAAAAGTCTCTGCTGGCCGCTGAACAGCGCAACTGGGACTACGTGGTGAGCCTCACGCTGCCGATCGTTAAAGAAGTGCCAGGATTCATGGACGGCCGCGTATTGCTGCGCCGGGCGGAAGGACAGCGGGCGAAGACGGCGGGGAAAAAGTTTTTCTCTTTCAGTGGTGGCGGCGGCTTGTTCAAGAGCGGCAAAAAAGATCCGGTGGAGCAGATCGCGGACATGGAAGAGAACGTCTTCCAATCCGATCCCTACGGCATCCCTGCCAACCAGCAGCTGTACGATCTGGCGATGAAGATGCATTTTCCGGATCTGGCTGCCTTTGCTCTGGAGACCATCAAAGAAGGTCATCCCGAGAACACCAAGATCATGCACAAGCTGGCGGACCACTACATGGCCCACGAGCAGCCTGAGAAGGCGGGTGACACGTACCGGTCCATCTTGAAAGCCGATCCGAGGGACATGGCTGCGATCAAGGGAGAGAAAGACGCTGCGGCACGGATGTCGATCCAGCGTCAGGGCTGGGGTTCCGACGGGGACTTCCGCAAGTCCATGAAGAATGCGGACGAAGCGGCCGAGCTGGAGATGCTGCAAAAGCAGGGCATGACGAAGGAGCAGATGGAGGCGCTGCTGGCCAAGACCATTGATCAATACAATGCGGACCAGAGCAACATCATCCTCGTCAAGCGCATGGCGGATCTGTACGAGAAGCTGGATGACCTGCCGACGGCGCTGTCGTTCTTTGATTACGCCTTCCAGCTGAATCCTGGGGACGTCTCCATGCAGCGCAAGGTGGAGATGGTGCGTGACAAAATCCAGGATCGCGAAATCGAGCAAATGGAAGCCGCCATCGAGTCGGATCCGGACGCTCCCGACATCGAAGACAAACGCGCCCGCATCGCCGCCATCCGTCAAGAGCGCTCGGCGGTGGTGATTGGTGAAGCGAAGGCTCGGGTGGAGCGCAACCCGACGGACAAACAAGTGCGCTTTGACCTCGGTCAGGCATTTTTCAACGCGGGCATGTTCACGGAGGCCATTCCTGAGCTGCAGCAGGCCAAGTCCAACCCTCACCTGCGCAATAAGGCGATCCTCATGCTGGGCCGCTGCTTTGAGCGCAAGAACATGAATGACCTAGCCAAAGGTGCCTTCCAAGATGCGCTCAAAGAGCTGGCCATCATGGACAGCACCAAAAAAGAGGTGCTCTACGAGCTGGCGATGGTGTGCGAGAAGCTCAACGATCGCGAAGGCTACCTGGAGGCACTCAAGGAAATCTACAACGCGGACTACGGCTACAAGGACGTGGCCAAGCGGGTGGAGAGTTCCTACAGCTGATCGTCGTCAGGCGCACTTCAGCAGCCTTCACGCAAGCCTCTGCTTGTGCTGGGAAATCAGCGGGCGGGGTGGATCGGAACCGTATGGAGGGCGGCTCGTCCTCCATCGAGCAGTCCATGACCTCGGCTTGAGGATGGGTGGACCTCAAAGCCGGTGTGCGGAGGCTGCCGTTGGGGTTTGTTGCGTTTTTTCGCCCAAGCCCTTGGCCACTCAGCGCCGGGGGCGCACCCGGTAGAGGCCGAGCATCTGCCGGGCAGCGGCCAGCATGTCGCCGACTTTGGTCCGATAGGGGCGGCGAGGCTTGAGCACGGTGGTGCAAGGGGTGGTGGCGTAGTGCGCGGTGAGGCTGCGGGAGGGGTGGATGAGCAGGTGGTGCCCGCAGTAGTCGAGCAGCGGGATGTCGGCGGCGCTGTCGCTGTAGCCCCAGGAGTCCGCGCGATCCGCCGGTGTGCGCTGGAGGAGGGCGGGGAGTTGACGCTCCATGACGTCGATCTTGACCTGGCGTTTGTTGTTTTCCCCATCGATGGGTGGCAGCAGTGGCATTTGAGAGCCGGGATTGACCGGGGTGGCGATGCAGTGGTCAAAGCCGAGCACCTCGGCGATGGGGCGCGCGTAGAAGGCAGGGCTGGCGGTGTTGAGAATGAGGGTGCGTCCCTGGTGGCGATGCCGCATCAGCTCGGCGCGCAACTCGGGGTACACCCAGCCGTCCACGCTCTCCCGAGCAAACTCCCGCGCCAGCGCATCGAGCCGGGCGCGCGGCATGCCCCAGAGGTAGGAGTGAAAGGCGCGCTTGGCCAGGCTGGTGGGCACGAGCTTGATGGCCCGCGCCAGGGCAAAGGGGACGAAGATCCCATGAAGCAGCGTGCGCCAGCGGTGGCGTTTCAGCACGTAGTTGCAAAACAGGGTCTGCGTGTCGTGAGGGAGCAGGGTGTGATCCAGATCAAACAGGGCGATGCGCATGGCGGGGATGAGGGAGAGGCCGCAGCGGGGGAGGGGACGATTTTCCGAGGCTAAAAAATCTCGGGCTCAGGCAGAGCGGGACCGTATTGGAGAAAGTCAAAATCAGCGCCTTCGTTGGCCTGCGTGACGTGCTCGACGTAGAGCTTGGGGTAGCCGCGATGGTAGCGGATGGGCGCGGGGCTCCAGGCGGCGCGGCGGCGGTCTAATTCCTCCTCGCTGACGTGGAGGTGGAGGCGGCGGTTGGCGACGTCCAGCTCGATGAGGTCGCCATTTTCCACCAGGGCCAAGGGGCCGCCGATGGCGCTCTCGGGGGCGAGGTGCAGGGCGCAGGCTCCGTAGCTGGTGCCGGACATGCGGCAGTCACTGAGGCGCACCATATCGCGCACGCCCTGATCGATGAGCTTTTTGGGGATGGGCAATTGCCCCCACTCGGGCATGCCGGGCGCGCCGACGGGACCCGCGTTGCGCAGGATGAGGACGGTGTCGGCGGTGACATCGAGATCGGGATCTTCGATGGCTTTTTTCATCTCTGGGTAGCTGTCGAAGACCAGGGCTGGACCCGTGTGCTGGCAGAGAGCGGGTGTGGCGGCGGCGTGTTTGATGACGGCTCCATCGGGGCAAAGATTGCCGCGCAAGATGGCGGTGCCGCCTTCTTTTTGCAGGGGATTGTCGAGCGGCCGGATGACATCGGTATCGAAGGCGGCGCAGCCTTCGATGTTTTCGCCGAGGGTTTTGCCGGTGACGGTGAGGGCGTCGGTGTGGAGCAAATCTCGCAGGGTGTGCAGCAGCGCGCTCAGGCCACCTGCCTGATAAAACTCCTCCATCAGATACTTGCCAGCAGGGCGGATGTTGGCCAGCAGGGGGGTGCGACGGCTGATGGCGTCAAAGTCCTCCAAGGGCAGAGGAATGCCGAGACGACCGGCCATGGCGACGAGGTGAACGATGGCGTTGGTGCTGCCGCCGAGGGCCATGTCGGTGATGATGGCGTTTTCAAAGGAGCGCTTGTCCACCAGGGAGGCGGGGGTGCGATCCAGCCAGACGTTTTCGAGAATCTGCCGACCCGCAGCTGCCGCCATGCGGGTGTGAGCGCTGTCCACAGCGGGGATGGAGGAAGCTCCGGGCAGCACGAGGCCGAGGGCTTCAGCCAGGGCGGTCATGGTGGAGGCGGTGCCCATCGTCATGCAGTGACCGGGGCTGCGGGCGATGCCGTCTTCGATCTCGCACCACTCCTCCCAGCCGAGGTTGCCGGCGCGTTTTTCATCCCAGTATTTCCAGACATCGGTTCCGGAGCCGAGAGTGGTGCCGCGGTAGTTGCCCTTCATCATCGGCCCACAGGGCATGTAGATGACGGGAATGTTGGCGGAAAAGGCGCCCATCAGCAGACCGGGGGTGGATTTGTCGCACCCACCCAGGAGCACGGCACCGTCGAGAGGATGGGCGCGCAGGACTTCCTCCGTCTCCATGGCCAGGAAGTTGCGGTGGAACATGGCGGTGGGTTTGGTGAGCATCTCGCCCACCGACATGACGGGCACCTCCATGGGATGGCCGCCCGCCTGGAGAATGCCGCGTTTGACGGCGTCGGCGGTGAGGCGCAAGTGCATGTGGCAGGAGTTGAGGTCCGACCAGGTGTTGAGGATGCCGATGATGGGTTTGCCGACGTAGTCGTCGGCTCCCCAACCTGCCTGCTTGGCGCGGGAGCGGTGGCCAAAGCTGCGCAATTCATCGCGTCCATACCAGCGGTAGGAGCGGAGTTGTTCGGGGGTTTTGCGGGGAGAGACGGACATGAGAAGACAGGATTTACAGGATTTTGGCGGGATGAACAGGGGATTTGTGGTGGGTGAGGGAGGGACAGGGTGAGGGGGGACTGTAGGGGCGGGCAGTGACCGCCCGGGGGGGGAGAGGGAGGAATCGTCGTCTCAATCATCGTCCAAATCAAAATCGCGTGGAGCGCGGGGGGGGGCTCTGGATTGGGACGAGGATTGGGACGAGGAATGCTTTCGGGGAGGTTTTGGCCTTGCAAGGGGGCGGGTTGCACCGCAAAGGATGGATCCTCCATGCCCGACTCTGCCCCCATTCTCTATTGCCGCTGCGCCTACGCTCAGGTGGTGCCGAGCGACGTCAAGGATCAAGTGCTGGCGGATCTAGGGGAGTCGAGCGCGAGTTTTGAAGCGGTGTCGGATCTGTGTGAGTTTGCAGCGCATCGAGATCCGCGGTTGGCGGAGCTGAAGCAACGCGCGGCGGATCAGGGGCTCAAAATCGTGGCGTGTTATCCCCGGGTGGTGAAAGGGCTGTTTCAACAGTGTGGCCAACCGCTGCCGGAGGAGAAGGTGACGTATTTGAACATGCGGACGCAAACGGCCGAGGAGATCCGCGAGGCTTTGGAAAATGCCTGAGTCGCAGGGGATGGCTACGCGATGGAGTTGATCTCGACAAAACTGGAACAAGACACACCCTAGACATCATGGTCACACACACTGCACGTCCGCTGAAAGTGGTTCTCTACGAGGGAGAAGGTTCCATCACGCTGTCTGCTGAGGCGCGGAGTCGGGTGATGACGGCGCTGCTGGATCAGGGTTACGCGGTGTCTCGCGTGCGGTCAGGCGGTGGGGTGGGTGCAGGCCAGACTGATAACCACACCCTGCTGGTGTTGGGGGCTTTTCCCGAACGCCAAGCTCCGATGCTGGAAGATGCGGCGGGGCGGGTGACGATCGAGACGAGGGACATCACGGACCTGGATGCGGAGACGGTGCTGGCGCTGGTGGAAAAGGTGCGTGGGGATCGCCCGATGAATCAGCCGGGGACGTGGAAGCCGTGGTTCCCGGTGATTGATTACGACCGCTGCACCAACTGCATGCAGTGCCTGAGCTTCTGCTTGTTTGACGTGTATGGAGTCAGTTCCGACGGCAAGATCCAGGTGCAGAACAACGACAACTGCAAGACCAACTGCCCGGCCTGTTCACGCGTCTGTCCGGAGGTCGCGATCATGTTTCCCAAATACAAGGCGGGACCGATCAATGGCGATGATGTGAGCGCGGTGGATCATGGTCGGGAAAAGATGAAGGTGGATATCTCGGCGCTGCTGGGGGGTGATATTTACTCCGCGCTGAAGGATCGCAGTGCGGCGGCGAAGAGCCGATTTTCCAAGGAGCGCAGTCCTGATAAGGCGCTGAATGAGCGCAAGAAGTGCCTCACCAAGCTGGTGGGGGATGGCTTCATCCCGGCAGATGTGCTGGCCTCGCTGCCGAGTCCCGATGAGATTCTGCGAAAGGCGGAGGAGGCGAAGAAAAAGGCGGAGGATGCGCTGGCGATGCAACGGCCGGCGAGTTGAAGGCGCGCTGGGCAGTGAGTGATTTTTTCTTTTGTTCCTCAGCGAGTTTGAGGGCATTGCTTGCAGCATGAATGACGACACCACGGAAGGTCTGCGCCTGCTGGGCCGCTCGGAGCATCGACTGCCTGCATCTCCGGATGAGGCACGGCTGGAGGTGTTTCCCAATCGCACGCCTGGCCGCTCCTACACGATCCATTTGGCGGCACCGGATTTTGCCTCGCTCTGCCCTGTGACGGGTCAGCCCGACAGCGCGCGGGTGGAGATTCTCTACATCCCGGATGCGACCTGCGTGGAGACGAAGAGCTTGAAATTTTACCTGGCGAGTTTTCGCAATCACGCGGCCTTCAACGAGTCGATCGTCAACCGCATCCTTGATGATTTGGTGCAGGCCTGCGCGCCGAGGCAGGCGCTGGTGCGGGGGCGCTTCGCTCCGCGAGGTGGCATTCAACTGACCTGCGAGGCGCGATTCCCAGATCGGGATGAAAAGCTGGAGTGGCCCAGCGATGGTTTTGCTGAGGGGGGGCGATGAAGACGCTGGTCTTGCTATCGGGAGGCATGGACTCGGTGACGGCGCTGTATTGGGCGCGGCGGGAGCATGAGGTGGTGGCGGCGTTGAGTTTCGACTACGGGTCCAAACACAACACCAAAGAGATCGGGGCGGCAGCCTGGCATTGCGATCACCTGGGAGGCCTTTGGCATGACGTGGTGCGGTTGCCTTTCGTCGATGAGCTGTTTGAAAGTGACCTGCTGCAAAGCGGCGGTGAGGTGCCGGATGGACACTACGCGGAGGAGACGATGAAACGGACGGTGGTGCCTTTCCGCAATGGCATCATGCTGGCGATCGCCTGCGGGCTGGCGGAGAGTCGTGGTGCGGAGGGAGTGATCATCGCGGCACATGCGGGTGATCATGCGATTTATCCCGACTGCCGAGAGCCGTTCATGCAAGGCATGGCGGCGGCGATGCGGGAGGGGACCTACGCGCGGATCGAGCTGCTGCGGCCCTTCATCGATCTGGATAAAACGGGGATCGCACGGATGGGAGCGGAGCTGGGCGTGGACTACGGGCGGACCTGGTCTTGCTACAAAGGGGGAGAGCTTCACTGTGGCACCTGTGGCACCTGCGTGGAGCGGCGGGAGGCCTTTGCACAGGCGGGCGTGGCGGATCCGACGCCGTATCTGGCGGAGCCACCGCTGCCGGAGACGCCTCACTGACCGATGGCGCGGCGAAGTTCGTGCTGCGCCTTATTGAAGTTGGTGACGGCTTGGACGCGGCTCTGACGGGCGCGGGTGCGTTCTTCCCGGGCCAAAAGATACTCCAACACCACTCCGAGTTGACTGGCCTGCCGTTCTTTGGCGAGTTTGACCATTTCATCGGCTGCGGCGACCGCTTCGTCGTTGATCGCAATTTGGTCGTGCGCGCTGCGAGCCTGGGCTGCCGCCTCGACGACTTGGCGATTGACGGCGGCTTTGACTTTGCCGACCTGGAGATGGGATGCTTCTTCCTGAGTACGGGTGATTGTTTTGCGTTGCCGATCAAACAGGCCTCCAGGTCCGATTTTCCATCCCAGCCCGATATAAAAAGTCTGGGTGTCATCAAAGTTTCCCCAACTGCCATTGTAGCCGCCGCCGAGTCCACCTGCAGAGTAGCTGGCCTGGAGGTTCGGAATGAGTGGGGCAACGCGGGCGCGTTCGTGCTCGATGGCGGCTGCCTGGGTGACTGCCTGGGCTG
This sequence comes from Verrucomicrobiales bacterium, assembly GCA_020439875.1. Lineage (GTDB taxonomy): Bacteria > Verrucomicrobiota > Verrucomicrobiia > Verrucomicrobiales > Verrucomicrobiaceae > JAGRPD01. The sequence goes on along the minus strand of JAGRPD010000167.1, from coordinate 9,859 downwards.
CTTTGAGTTCGGGGCGGTCTTGGGTGGCGCGGTTGAGTAGGTCGTCAAGACTCGTCGAGTGATCCACCAGACGGACGGGGATCAAATCGGCTTTGGCAGGGCGGAGGGCGCTGTGCGCGGGAAGCCGGAGGGTCTCGGCGAGGGCTGCAGCGGTGAGGTCGCGAGCTTCCTGATGCTGGCGAATGGCTAGCTTTTCGCGACTGACCTGAGTTTTGACGCGGAGCAAGTCTGCACGGAAGGCCGTGCCGGCATCGACGGCACCTGAGATTTGTTTTTCGTACTCCTGAGTGAGGCGTAAATCGTCTTCGATGATGGCAAGTGCAGCTTCCGTGTTGAGAAGGTCGAAGTAGCGGGAGACAGCTTGAAAAACAATGTCTCTGCGGGTGGATTCAGCTTGGTGCTCCGCTGCGAGGGCCTGCTGTTGGGCCGACAATGCGGCGTAGTACATATCTCCGGGAGACCAATCGACCATGATCGTGGGTCCCACGGTGTATTGTTGCTTGCTGACGTCGAAAACGGCACCGGCGATGTCTTGTACGTTGCCGTCGGTCCGGCGGTAGCTGGCACCGAGAGTCAGGCTGGGCCAGAATCGCTGCCAAGCTAACTTGGACTCGGCAAGGGCACGGGTGTGTTGGGTGCGTGCGAGTTCGATTTCATCGTTGTTGGCTCCAGCGAGCTTCATGACCGTGGGGAGATCCACGGCGACGGGGGCAGCTTCGAGGTTGAAAGCGGCGAGCAGCGTGAGGATGAACCAGGGGCGGAGTGGGACGGACATGACGAGGAGTCGGGGTTATTTGAGGTTGACATCTTGCTGATCAGCCAATGGGCTGCCGTCAGGGAGGAGTATGACATCGTCCACTTTGAGATCTGGGACTTCGACATGGATGCCATCGTTGAATCCCGTTTTGACGGCGGTTTTGATGGCCTTTCCTTGGAGGTGCTTGAAGACAAAGGAGTTGTTTTTTTCCACGACCAAAGCGGCGACGGGAAGGAGCAGGGTGTCGGTGTGCTGCTCTACGGCGATGCGTGCGGTGGCGAACAGGCCTGGCCTGAGGGTGCCCTCTTGGTTGTCGATGTCTGCTTCAACGAGCATGGTGCGAGTGGCGGGATCGATGCTGCCGGTGAGACGCGAGAGGCTGCCTTTGACGACTTTGCCATCGAGCGCATCAATGGTGGCCTCGACGGGAAGGTCGATTCGAAGGTGGCGTGTTTCCATTTCAACGACAGGAATCTGGAGACGCAAGGTATGGGCGTCGGTGAGTAACAGAAGTGGGGCTCCACCTGCAGCGGCGAAGGCACCGGGATCGACATGCCGTTCGGTGATGATACCACTGAAGGGAGCACGGAGGAGTGCGAGATTGATGAGGGCCTGAGTGCGTTGCATGGTGGCCTCCGCGATGGCGAGTTTCGCTTCGGCGTCATCGACGGCCTGCGGCAGGACTAAATCCGGTGACTTGGCGCGGGCTTCATGCAGGCGTTTGACCTCGATTTGGGCGGCGGCGATCGGTGCCCGTTGACCGATGAGATCGGCTTCGAGTTCGGGCACCGACAGTTGGATCAATTTTTGATTGGCTGTGACTTCGTCTCCCTTATCGACGGAGATCTCATCGACGTAGCCTGCGATGCGGGCTTTGATTTCCACCTGTTGCCAAGGGGCAAAATTGGCGGGCAAACTGATCCAACGATGAATGGTGCCTCGGTGCGGTTTGACGGAGGAAAGCTCTCCGGCCGAGAGATGGGCCGAAGCGAGGAAAAGGGGGAAGAGGAGAAGTCGAATCATAATGATTTAGGGGGCAACTTCAAATCGGGCACTTTGAGGATCATCGGGATCAAGTGACGCTGAGGTGGCTTTGGGACTGGCGAAAAGAGCATAAACGGCAGGGAGAACGAGCAGAGTGGCCACGGTGGCCAGAGTAAGACCTCCGACCACGGCGATGCCGAGAGGAGCTGTCTGACCGGTGCCGAGTGCGAGGGGTAGCATGCCGGCAATCATAGCGCAGCTGGTCATGAGGATGGGTCGCAGTCGGCTCGTGGCTCCCGTGAGAGCTGCGGCACGACGATCTCCTGCTAGCGCAAGACGGGCGCGATCTGCAAAGGTCGTTAGCAAGATCGCATTGGCGACGGCTACGCCGACCGCCATGATGGCTCCCATGGCGGATTGGATATTGACCGTGGTGCCGGTGAGAAACAGGGCCAACACCACTCCAGCGATGGCGGCAGGTAGGGTGGAAAGGACGATGGTGGCTAGGCGCAACGATTGGAAGTTGGCGCAGAGGAGGAGGAAGATGACGATGATGGCGATCAATAGGCCACGGCTGAATCCTTCGTAGAGTTGGGTGTAGGGGACGACTTGACCTCGAATATCGACTTTGGTTTTGCCGTCTGGTGCGGGGCCGACCTCAGAAATGGCTGCGCGGACTCGGTCCATGGCATGCCCGAAATCGATGCCATGAATGTTGGCCGTGACGCTGACGACGCGCACCAGATTGTAACGTTCGTAGGTGCCGATCGTGGTGCCGGGTTCGATTTGCGCTACGTTGCGCATGAGGACGGTGCCTCCGTCTTGGCTCTTGACGGGGATGTTGCCGAGGTCCTCAAGGGTGCGGGTTTGTTCTTCGGGGATCTGGACCGCGATGTTGAAGCTGATGCCCGTTTTGGGATCCGCCCAATAGACGGGAGTGGTGAATTTGCTGGATGTCGTGGCGGCGACGAGGCTTCGAGTCACGTCTTCGACATTGACGCCGAGAAGTCCGGCGCGTTCGCGGTCGATGGTGACCTTGAGAGATGGCGCGTCGAGGGTTTGGGCGATTTGGGCATCACGGAGGAAGGGGAGTTCGCGGAGTTTTTCCAGGATCCGCTCTGCATGCGCTTTGCTATCGGGAAGGCTAGGGCCACTGACTGCGATTTCCAAAGGCGTGGGTGACCCGAAACTCATGACTCGACTGACGATGTCGTTGGGTTCAAACGAAAGCCGTACGTCAGGCAGATCCCGGGCGAGGGCATGGCGGAGCTGTTCTTGGAAATCCGCAATGTCGAGGTGGGCATCGGGCTGCAGTTGGATGGCGAGCCAACCTTCTTCGGGTCCGCCGTTCCAGAGGTGCACGAGGTTGACGGGAAAACTGGAGTTGTGTACGCCGACCATGCCGATGCTGAAAGCGATTTTGTCTTTGCCACCGGCCTGGACGGCGATGATTTGCAGGATTTGCTGGGCGATGGATTCGGTGCGTGCCACTTGGGTGCCGCTCGGGGCGCGAAAGCGGAGTGCAAACTGGTCGGCATCTGTAGAGGGGAAGATTTCAGTTCCCAGCCTGGGGCCGAAGAGGACGATGAGAAATACTGTGCCGGTGAGATAGGCTGGGACAAGAATCCAGCGGGTGGCGATGATGACTTTGGCAAATCCAGCGTAGAGACGGGCCAGGGCTCCCGTTTTTTCCTCCTGAAGGCGATGGTTCCTGGGCAGCAACCAAACGGAGAGAACGGGCACCAGAGTGCTGGAGAGAAGGAAGGAGGCAAGCATGGCAAAACCCACGGCCAATGCGAGCGGGACGAACAGGGCCTGGGCGGCTCCGACCATGAAGAAGGCGGGGATAAAGACGGCGAGGATGCAGAGCATGGCCAGAAGGCGGGGGAGGGTGGTTTCCTCGGTGCCATCCAGAGCGGCGCGCGCTAGACCCCGCCCCTGCGCGAGGTGGGTGTGAATGTTTTCCACCGTAACGGTGGCTTCATCGACGAGGATGCCGACGGCGAGGGCCATGCCTCCGAGGGTCATGAGATGGATGTTTTCGCCGGTGAGCCAGAGGCCAAACGCTGAGGCAAGAAGGGCGAGGGGGATGTTGATGATGACGATGAAGGCGCTGCGAATATCTCTCAGAAACAGCAGCACCATGAGTCCAGTGAGGAGGGCACCAAGTCCACCCTCTTTGAGCACATCTCGGATGGTGCGGTTGACGACGGGGGTCTGATCGAATTCAAAGCTGACTTTGATGCCTTCGGGGAGAAGTTTTTGAAACTCTGGGATGGCTGCGCGCACGCGTTGGACGACCTCCAAGGTGGACGCTTCAGCGCGTTTGGTGACCGGGAGATACACGGTGCGATTGCCATTGGCCAAGGCGTATGCGGTCGTTACATCGGCGGAGTCTGACACGGAGGCGACGTCACGGATGAAAACGGCTCCGGCTCCTGTGCGTCGGAGTGGGATGGCCTCGAGGTCTTTGATGTCGGTGACGATGGCGTTGGTCGGCACAATCGGATACTTGCCTTCGAAGTTCATGTTGCCTGAGGGGCTGATGGGATTCCCTCGGGCAATGGCTTGGACGATTTCATCGGGCGACAGCCCCAAACTGCGCATGCGGTCTGGATCGACGTTGACGACGATCGAGCGGGAACTTCCGCCGAAGGGAGGTGGTGCGGATACACCGGGCAATGTGGCAAAGGCGGGGCGGACCTTGTTGAGGGCCTGATCCTGCATCTGGTTGAGAGTGATGCTGGGGTCGTCAGTCGAAAAGACGAGATGGCCGACGGCGACGCTCCCGGCGTCAAACCGCATGATAAAGGGGGCCACGGTGCCTGGTGGCATGAAGGCGCGGCTCCGATTGACTTGAGCGACGACTTCCGACATGGCTTGGCTCATGTCGGTGCCGGGGTGGAACTGCAGCTTCATGATCGAAGCTCCTTGAATGGACTTCGATTCGACGTGTTCGATGTTGGAGATGTAGAGAAAGTGGTACTCGTATCGGTAGGTGAGATAACCTTCCATCTGCAGGGGATCCATGCCGCCATAGGGCTGGGCGACGTAGATGGTCGGGATGCCGAGCGGTGGAAAGATATCCCGCGTCATGCGTTGCAGCGCCAACCAGGCTCCGAGCACAACGGCGACGACGGCAACGATGATTGTCCAGGGATGGCGGAGGGCAAAGCGGGCTAGAGACATGCGGGATGTGAGTGCGCTCTACGCGCAGCGTTTACGGGCCTCGTAAACGGAAATCGAGGAGGTGATTCTGTCACCAAATGGCGTGGAATTTCCGCGATTCTCCTCTCAATGATTGGAGGCAATCTCGACCCCTAGTTCACGGAGCTGTTGCCGAACGATCTCCAAGACCTGACGCCCTTCAGCGGTGATTCGATATTCACGTGGGGCTTTGGGGCCTAGATTGGCATTGACGCTGGAGTCGAGCCAACCACTTTTTTCCAGTCGCTTCAACAGGGGATAAAGAGTGCCGGGACTGACGTCGTAACCGTGGTGGCGGAGTTCCTCCAGCATCCAATTTCCAATCACCGGATGTTCTGCCGCATGATGCAGCACGTGAACTTTCCAGAAGGCGATGAGGATTTCTCGATTGAGGCGTTTGGTATCCACCAGACCGCAGGATGATGTCTCTGAGATCAAACGCAACCCATGGCAAAGTGACAGTTTCGTTGCATTGGAGATGAGTGATGCAAGTTGAATGCTGGACGGAGGCGTCGGCATGCGTTTAGGGGAGATGATGCGTGATTTGAAATGGATTTTGCTGGTGGGTGCTCTGATCGGGGTGCCTGGGGTGCGGGCTCAGCAGGCCTTTACTGAGGGGCAGGCGGAGCTGGTGAAGGTGGAGAAGATCTTCGAGGGCGCTCCGCATGCGGCGTTTACGGATTTGATCCGCTTCAACAACCTGTGGTACTGCTGCTTCCGGGTGAGCGATGGCCACGCGGGTGGGACCGATGGGAAGATCAAGGTGCTGCTGTCTTCGACGGGGAAAAACTGGGTGGAGCAGGCTGAGATCGAGTTGCCGGGGGTGGATCTGAGAGATCCGAAGCTGGAGGTGCTGCCGGACGGGCGGACGCTGCTGCTAATGATGGGTGGATCCGTTTATGAGGGGGGGACTCTGAAGGGGCGTATGCCGCACTTTTCCACGACGCAAGATGGCAAGGTGTGGACGCCGCCGCTGAAGCTGCTGGGAGAGGGGGACTGGCTGTGGCGGGTGACGCTGAATGCGGCCGATAGCCAGCTCTACGGCGTGGCTTACAACATTTACCCGGAGAAGGGCGCGCCTCCTGAGGAGCCGGAAAACCGTGCGCGTCTCTACTCCAGTGCCAACGGCTCGGTGTGGCGATTGGTGGCGGATCTGCAGGTGCCGGGCAAGCCCAATGAGGCCACGGTGCGCTTCCTGGACGGAGGGCGCGCGGTGATGCTGCTGCGGCGGGAGGGGGGAGATCGCAAGGGGGTGATCGGGGTGAGCGAGCCGCCGTATCGGCAGTGGTCGTGGACGCCGCAGGCGGCTCCATTGGGTGGGCCGAATTTCATCGTTTTGCCAGATGGCTCGATGGTGGCGGGCTCACGCGGCTTTGGCAAGACGCCGGGGGCGCACATGGTGCTGTTTAAAATGACGGAGACGAGTCTGGAGCCGGTGCTGGAGCTGCCGAGCGGGGGAGATTGCAGCTATCCGGGAATGGTCTGGCACGATGGCATGCTGTGGGTGAGCTACTACTCCACGCATGAGGATGGCAAGACCTCGATCTACCTGGCCAAGGTGCGCCTGAACTGGGTGAAATAGGTCTGCCTACGGTTAGCCGAGCAGCTCCTCCCGAGTAAAAACGGAGACCACGGGGTAACCGCGCGCTTCGATGGCGGCGCGGCCGCCTTCGGATCGGTCCACCAGTACGGCGACGAAGGCGATGCTGCCGCCCTCTTCCTCAATGGCTTCGATGGCTTTCAAGGTGGAGCCGCCGGTGGTGATGACGTCGTCCAAGGCGACGACGGGTGCGGTGGTGGAGAAGTTGCCCTCGATGCGTTTGCCACGGCCGTGGCCTTTGGGTTCCTTGCGCACGGTGAAGGCCTGCAAGGGTGGGGTGTCTCCAGCGAGGGAGGAGGCGATGGCGGTGGCGAGTGCGAGGGGGTCTGCCCCCATGGTGAGGCCGCCGGTGCAGGTGGGCTGGAGGTTCAAGCTCGCGGCTTTTTCCTGAATGAGATGGCGCAGGAGGCGGCCGACGAGCACGGCTCCACGGGCGTCGAGCGTGGTGACGCGGCAATCGACGTAGAGGTCACTCTTTTTCCCGGAGGCGAGGGTGAAGTCTCCCGTTTTGACGGATTTTTCCAAGAGGATGGTGCGCAGTTCGGTGCGATCGGATTCGAGGGACATGAGGAGTGGAGGGTGGGGCGGGTTAGGCTTCGCGGAGGAGGATGGCATCGACGTTTGTGTCGTCGTAGAGGGCGTCGGAGAGGATGACGATGGGGTCACCGGGCTCGATGAGGTGGCGCTGGCGCAGGATTTGCAGGGCGTTGCGGATGTTGGCCTCGGGATTGTTTTTTTCAAAGGCCATCTGCAGGGGCTGAACGCCGCGGGCGAGGGTGAGGATGCGGGCGACGTGGAGATTCGGGGTGAAGGCGAAGATGGGGGCGCGCTCGGGCCGCTGGTGGGCGAGCTGGTGGGCCATGACGCCGCGCAGGGTGAAGGTGACGAGCTTCGAGCCGGGGATGGAGTTGGCGAGGACGATGGCGGCTTTGGCGGTCTTGTGCTTGTTGGTTTTCAGCGGGGCGTCGGAGGCGAAGCGACCGGCGGGATAGCGCTCTTCGATGCGGCGTGCGACGCTGTCGAGCACTTCGATGCACTTGTCTGGATAGCGCCCGATGCTGGTCTCGCCGCTGAGCATGACGCAGTCCACCTGCTCGATGACGGCGTTGAAAATGTCGGTGACTTCCGCGCGAGTGGGCACGGGATTTTCCAGCATGCTCTCCAGCATCTGGGTGGCGACGATGACTTTTCTGCCGTGGTAGGAGCAGCGCTCGACGATGTGACGCTGGATGATGGGTAGTTCCTCGACGGGAAGTTCACTGCCGAGGTCGCCGCGGGCGATCATGATGCCGCCGGAGGCTTCGACGATGGCGTCGAGGTGATCGATGGCTTGCTGGTTTTCGATCTTGGCGATGACACGAGCGAGGCTGCCTTTTTGCTCGAGCAGGAGCTGGAGGTGCTGCACGTGGCCGGGCTCGCGGGCGAAGCTGAGGGCGAAGAAGTCCACGCCCAGTTCGACGCCGAGATCGAGGTCGGTGTAGTCTTTCTGGGTGAGGGGAGGGAGGCGGACGGGGATGCCGGGGAGGTTGATGTGGCGGCGGGAGCGCATCTCTCCTTGGGTGAGGACGCGGCTGACGATGCGGCCTTCGCCGATGCGCTCGACCCGGAGCTGGATGAGGCCCCCATCGACGTTGACGGTGTCTCCCACTTTGAGATCGCTGCAGAGGTAGCGGTAATTGACGGTGACGGAGTACGCGATGCTGGGTGGCAGGTCTTCGCTGATGCGGAGTTCGACTTCATCTCCTACCTTGAGCTGCCAGGGGGTATCCAGATCTCCGGTGCGGATGGAGGGGCCGGTGAGATCCATGAGGATGGCCACGTCTTTGTCGATGCGGCGGGCGGCTTCTCGGATCCGGGCATAGACGGCACGCGTCCACTCGTGGGAGGCGTGGCTCATGTTGAGCCGCAGGAGGTCCGCACCCGAGCGGATGAGGGATTCGATGGCGTCGGCACTCTCGGTGGCGGGGCCGAGGGTGCAGAGGATTTTAGTTTTGCGGGTGGAGGACATGCGATCCAGAGGAGGGAGGGGTGAGGGGCGGGCAAGCGCCCTGAGTGAGACGCAGGCAAATGACGCTGAGGGCGGGTAAGGCGTGGGTGCCGACGAAGGGGCCGCGGGCGGGGGGGGAGAAGGGGTGTTCGTAGCTGGTGTCAAAGACGGTCTCCCAGTGGGCCTGGGCTTCGCCGGGCAGGGAAAAGGTGGGGAGATCGGTGTCGGATTGATTGAAAAGGAAAAGATGGTGAGGCTGGCCACGCAGGAGCATGCCGAAGTGCTCGCGATCGGACTGGTGCCACTGCTCGGAGCTGAGGACGCCGCCTTCTCCGTCGAGCCAGGTCACGTCAGCCAGACCGGTGAGGGGATCCTCCCGCCCGGTGTAAAAATTCGGCTGGCGCAGCTCGGGCAGGTGGCGGCGCAGCTGGATGAGGTTTTTGACATAGCTGCGCAAATCCTCGGTGGTGGGGTCGGGTTTCCAGTCGATCCAGCTGATGTCGTTGTCTTGGCAGTAGGCGTTGTTGTTGCCGCGCTGGGTGCGCCAGCGTTCGTCGCCTGCGGTCAGAAAAGGGACACCGCGGGCGCAGAAGAGGGTGGCGAGCAGGCTGCGGGCGCGGCGGCGGCGGCGCTGGAGGATGGTGGGTTTGACGGTCTCTCCCTCGACGCCGCCGTTGGAGGAGTTGTTGTCCGAGTCGCCATCGCGGTTGGCTTCTCCATTGGCTTCGTTGTGCTTGTCTTCGTAGCTGACGAGATCCCGCAGGGTGAAGCCGTCATGGGAGGTGATGAAATTGATGCTGGCGGTGGGAGGACGGTGGTCCCAGGCGTAGAGTTCCTGACTGCCTGAGAGGGCTTTGGCAAAACTGGCTGTGGTGTCGCCATCGCCTCGCCAAAAGCGGCGCACAGTGTCGCGAAACCGACCGTTGAGTTCTCTCCAAGGGGCGGGGAAGTTGCCGACTTGATAACTGTCGGGCTCGCCNNNNACGTCCCAGGGTTCGGCGATGAGTTTGACGCCCTGCAGGACGGGGTCTTGACGCAGGCTGGAGAGGAAGGGGCCGTTGCGATCGTAGCCGCTGGGGCCGCGCGCGGTGGTGACGGCGAGGTCGAAACGGAAGCCATCGATGTGCATTTCCCGCACCCAGTAGCGCAGGCTGTCGAGGTGCAGCTGGAGGGAGGGGGCGCGCCAGCTGGCGACGGCATTTCCGGTGCCGGTGACGTTGCGATACTGCAGGCCGCTGGAGGTCTGGATGAGCTGGTAGTAGGTGGTGTTATCCAGGCCGCGAAACATCAGGGTGGGGCCGTGTTCGTTGCCTTCGGCGGTGTG